>JBDZVW010000396.1:0-2788 GCA_040255885.1 Betaproteobacteria bacterium | reverse complement strand
AACCAAATCAGAAGTTCTTTGCGGCTTTTCTTTGCGCCTTCGCGCCTTTGCGGTTGCAGTTGTTTTTTTGATTTGCTTTTCTTGGCGTCCTGGCGCCTTGGCGGTTACAGCTTCTTTCACCGTCGCGCCGCAGCAAAAAAATTCGATTACGCTCTTGCATTCCCGAAAATCGACTACTAGAATTAGCCCAATCCTGCTGATGGGCCACAATATGTAGTGGTTGCAGCATGTGGTCCGGGCGGGGTCCCGGGCCGGTGAAATGCCGACAACGAGAGGGGAAAGCTTATGCAACTGGCCACCGACATCGCGCGCGCGGCACCCGCCACCAGACCGACCGTCACCGATTCTCCTCAGGAACAGCGTTACACCCAATACAACGTCATTCGCCGCAACGGCGCGGTGGTTGGTTTCGAGCCGGCCAAGATTTCGATTGCGATGACGAAGGCGTTCATCGCGGTTGACGGCGGCCAGGGCGCGGCGTCGGCGCGGGTGCGCGAGCTGGTCGCGAAGCTCACCGGCAACGTGGTGGATGCGCTGGTGCGCCGCCAGCCCGCCGGCGGCACCTTCCACATCGAGGATATTCAGGACCAGGTGGAGCTGGCGCTGATGCGCGAGGCGCTGCATGACGTTGCGCGCGCCTACGTGCTGTATCGCGAACGGCGCAGCCGCGAGCGTGCCACCCGCACGGAAGCGGCGGCGGCACCGGCGGCGCCGTCGCAGCGCACTGTCAACGTCAGCGAGGACGGAGAAACGCGGCCGCTCGACGTCCAGGGACTCACCGCGCTGGTGCAGGATTCGTGTGAAGGATTGGGGCGTGAGGTCAATCCGGTCGCGATCCTCGACGGCATGCTCAAGGATCTTTATGACGGCGTGCCGATGGCGGAAGTGCGGCGTTCGCTGGTGCTGTCGGCGCGCGCGCTGATCGAGCAGGACCCGGCCTACAGCTACGTCACCGCGCGGCTGCTGTTGAACAATCTGCGCGTCGAGACACTGGGCGAGGAAGTGACGCAGGCGCAGATGAAGACGCGCTATGCCGAATATCTGCCCGAGTTCGTGCAGCGCGGCATCGCCGCCGATCTGCTGGACCCGCGGCTCGCCGATTATGATCTGCAGTGCCTGGGCGCGGCGCTCGATGCCGCCCGCGATCTCAAGTTCACCTATCTCGGCTTGCAGATTCTCTACGATCGCTATTTCCTGCATGTGCGCGGCAAGCGCATCGAGCTGCCGCAGATCTTCTTCATGCGGGTGGCGATGGGCCTGGCACTCAACGAGAAAGTGGAAGAGCGCGAAGCGCGTGCGATCGAGTTCTACAACGTGCTGTCGTCGTTCGACTTCATGAGCTCGACGCCGACGCTGTTCAATTCCGGCACGCGCCGCTCGCAGCTCGCGAGCTGCTACCTGACCACGGTCGCGGACGACCTCGACGGCATCTACGAGGCGATCAAGGAAAACGCGATGCTGCAGAAGTTTGCCGGCGGCCTCGGCAACGACTGGACGCCGGTGCGCGCGCTGGGCTCGCACATCAAGGGCACCAACGGCAAATCGCAGGGCGTGGTGCCGTTCCTGAAGGTGGTGAACGACACTGCGGTTGCGGTCAATCAGGGCGGCAAGCGCAAGGGCGCCGTGTGCTCGTACCTGGAGACCTGGCATCTCGATATCGAGGAATTCCTCGAGCTGCGCAAGAACACCGGCGACGACCGCCGCCGCACCCATGACATGAACACCGCCAACTGGGTGCCGGACCTGTTCATGAAGCGCGTGATGGAAGGCGGCGAGTGGACATTGTTTTCGCCGGCCGACGTGCCTGATCTGCACGACAAATACGGCCGCGCGTTCGAACAGGCGTATGTGGCGTACGAAGAAAAGACGCGCAGCGGCGAGCTCAAGCTGTTCAGGACGATCCCGGCGGTGCAGCTGTGGCGCAAGATGCTGTCGATGCTGTTCGAAACCGGGCATCCATGGATCACGTTCAAGGATCCCTGCAACATCCGCAGCCCGCAAAGCCACGTCGGCGTGGTGCACAGCTCGAACCTTTGCACCGAAATCACGCTCAATACCAATGACGACGAGATTGCGGTGTGCAATCTGGGCTCGGTGAACATGCCGGCGCATCTCGATCTTGCCAGCGGCGCGCTCAACATGGAAAAGCTGGCGCGCACCGTCGGCACCGCGATGCGCATGCTCGACAACGTGATCGACCTTAATTATTACTCGGTCAACAAGGCGCGCAACGCCAATTTCAAGCACCGCCCGGTGGGGCTGGGCATCATGGGTTTCCAGGACTGCCTGCAGATGCTGCGTGTCCCGTACGCGTCGCAGCAGGCGGTGGAGTTCGCCGACCGTTCGATGGAAGCGATCGCCTGGACCGCGTATCGCGCGTCCACTGATCTGGCGCAGGAGCGCGGGCCATACTCGACGTTCAAGGGTTCGCTGTGGGACCGTGGCATCCTGCCGCACGAATCGCTGATGCTGCTCGGCTCCGAGCGCGGCAGCCATCTCGACGCCGACTTTTCGACCACGCTCGACTGGGATGGGCTGCGCAATCGCATCCGCGAGGTCGGGATGCGCAATTCGAACTGCGTGGCGATCGCGCCCACCGCGACCATTGCCAACATCACCGGGCTATCGCAGTGCATTGAGCCGACCTACCAGAACCTCTACGTGAAATCGAACCTGTCGGGTGAGTTCACGGTGGTCAATGAATATCTGGTGCGCGACCTGAAGCGGCTCAACCTGTGGGACGAGGTGATGATCGCCGATCTCAAGTATTTCGACGGATCGCTGGCGC
>JBDZVW010000395.1:0-2796 GCA_040255885.1 Betaproteobacteria bacterium | reverse complement strand
ACGCGCGCGGCGGCGTCCGGGTCGGCGAACAGCGTCAGCGCAACGACCCGCTTTGCGGCCGCTGCAGCGCGCACGCGCGCCAGCAGTTCGGCCGGTGGCAGCGGCTGCGCATCGTGCGCATTCACTGTCATCACGCCGGGATTGAGCGCGCGCAGGATCTGCGGTTCGAAGCTGAGCAGCGCGCCGCTGACGCCGACCACCGACAGCACCGCGCCGGCGGTGATGCCGAGCAACCAGTGAATCTGGAACCACAAATTTCGCAGCGTCATGCCCCGGATCAGGTTCAGGTGTCCGACCACATCCGCAGCAGGTTGTGATAGCAGCCGGCGAGATAGACCAGGGACGGCTCCTCCGGGTTGACCGCCGTCAGGCGCCTGATCGCGTTGTCCATGTCGAACAGCAGCGCACGCTGCTCATCGCTGCGTACCAGGCTCTGCACCCAGAAAAAGCAGCCGGTGCGCGTGCCGCGCGTCACCGGCGTCACGCGGTGCAGGCTGCTGCCCGGATAGACCACCATGTCGCCCGCCGCGAACTTTACCGCGTGCGCGCCGTAGGTGTCCTCGACTACCAGTTCACCGCCGTCATATTCCTCGGGAGGCGTCAGAAACAGCGTGGCCGAGACGTCGGTACGGATGCGCGCACCGCCGCCCGGCGGAATGCGCACTGCGCCATCGATGTGATTGCCGAAATGCATGTTGCCGCGGTAGCGGTTGAACAGCGGCGGATAGACGCGATTCGGCAATGCCGCGCTGACGAACAGGGCGCTGCGCCCGAGCGCCGCGAGCACACGCTCGCCGAGCTCGCGCGCGAGCGGCGAGTCCTCGGCGAGCTGCAGATTGTCCTTCACCCGCGCGCCCTGATGACCGGCGGTGACGCGGCCGTCGACCCAGGCATCGCCCGCCGCGTCGAGCTTCGCGCACATGGCACGCACCTCTTCCGCGGTCAATACTTCGGGAATACGCACCAGCATCGGACATCCTTCCGGCTAGAAATTCAGGTGGGCGGTCAGGATCGCCGCACGCCCCGGCGCCACCGACACGTAGTGGGTGACGTACGCCTTGTCGTAATACGTCTTGTCGAACAGATTCTGCACGTTGAGCTGCAGCGTGAGATTTCTGTTGACGCGGTATGCGGCCATCAGATCGAAACGCCAGTAGGAGGGTATCCAGCGCGTGTTCTCGACGTTGCCGTAGACTTTCGATACGTAGAACGCGCCGCCGCCGAGGGTGAGCCGCGGCATCACCGCGTAGGTCGTCCACAGGCTGAAGCTGTCGCTCGGCGTATTGGGGAACTCGTTGCCGTTGTTGTCGCTGTTGAGCGCGCCGTTGTCGACCAGATCACTCTTCAGATGCGTATAGCCGCCGAATACCTGCCATCTGTTGGTGAGGTTGCCGGCGAAGCCGAGCTCGATGCCGTCCACGCGCTTTTCGCCGGCATTCTCGAAAGTGTCGGCGTCCGTCTGCACCCGCGCGTTGGTCATTTCGGAGCGGAATATCGCCGCCGTCAGCGCCAGCCTGCCGCCGAGCACGTCCCATTTGGTTCCGATCTCGTAGTTGCGGCTGCGCTCCGGCGCGAGGTTCTGGATCTGCGCGTTGATGCTGTCGGAGGCGTCGCCGACGTCGATTCCGGGCGGCGTCGACGAAGTGCCGTACGACACGTAGAGGCTGCCGTTTTCGACCGGCTTGTAGACGACGCCCGCCTGGTAGTTCCAGAAACTCGAGTTGTTCGTTCCGTTGGGATCACTGCGGCCGGGGGTGCCGGTTGCCGTTGTCGAATAGCTGTCGTAGCGCAGGCCCAGGTTGACCAGCCATTGCCGATTGAGCTCGATGGTGTCGAGCCCGTAGACCGAGCGCGTGTTGGTGGTCGTGATGGTCGGCGTGTTGCGCCGGAATACCGAGCCCGGCCACGGATCATTCGGGTCCGGGTGATAGAGGCTCGTGCAATTGTAGTCGCTGACGGCGCCCACGCCGGGGCAGGTGCCATTGGGATAGCTGGTGGCGTCAGTGTAACTATAACCGTCCTTGTAACCGTGCTCGCGACTCAGCTCGAGGCCGAGCGCGTAACTGTGCTTCAGTCCGCCCGCCTGGAATTCGCCGGAAAGATCGGTCTGGTTGGCGATGGTTTCCATCGTCGAATAGCGGCTTTTCGGCGAACGGTTCACCATGCCGACGAATATGTTCTGGCGGCTGTCGTCGGGATTGGTCCAGATGTAGTCGTTGATCGACTTGCTGTAGACCGTCGTGTTGCGCAGTCTAAGGCTGTCGCTGAAGTCATGCTCGATGTGCACCGTGCCGGCGTCGACCTGGGTCTTGCGGAAATCACGGTTGAACAGTCCGTAGAAATTATCGCGGTCGACGTCGACCGGCCCCCCGTCGCCGCGTCCGGCGAACGCGCCGGTGCCGGGTCCGTTGTAAGGGATGCCGCTGTCGGGAATGTCATCGCTCTGCAGATGGTAGTACTCGAGCGTCACCCGGGTCGGCGAGTGCAGGCCGAGTGTCAGCGAAGGTGCGATGCCCCAGCGGCTGGCATCCGGCCCGTTGCGCCCGGGAATGTCGGCGTCATGCACCATCGCGTTGAGCCGCAGCGCCGCACCGTCGTTGATCACACGATTAAGATCGACGGTGGCACGTTTGTAATTGTCGGTGCCGATGCCGAGACTGCTCCGGGCGAAATTTTCCGTCTTCGGCATTTTCGTGATCAGGTTGATGCTGCCGCCACCCGAGCCGCGGCCGCTGTACACCGAGTCCGGGCCCTTGATCACCTCGACACGCTCGATGTCGAACATCTCGCGCGTCT
>JBDZVW010000394.1:0-2799 GCA_040255885.1 Betaproteobacteria bacterium | reverse complement strand
GGCGCCTGGCGGGGCAGGCGCATCGCACGCCGGTGCTGACATCACACACCGTCGACCAGCGTTGCGGGGCGGAAGTCTTTTTCAAATGCGAGAACCTGCAGCGCGCGGGTGCGTTCAAGTTCCGCGGCGCCTACAACACGCTGGCGCAGCTGCCGCCGGAGGCGAGAACAAACGGCGTCGTCGCGTATTCGTCCGGCAACCACGCGCAGGCGGTGGCGCTGGCGAGCCGGATGCTCGGCATTCGCGCGACCATCATCATGCCGGACGATGCGCCGGCGGTGAAGCGCGAAGCGACGCAGGGCTATGGCGCCGAGGTGATCACGTATGACAAGCACAAGCAGACGCGCGAAACGATCGCGCAGCAGCTCGCGAAGGAGCGCGGCGCGACGCTGGTGCCGCCGTTCGATCATCCGCACGTCGTCGCCGGGCAGGGCACGGCGGCGAAGGAATTGATCGAGGAGACCGGTGCGCTCGACTGGCTGCTGGTGCCGTGCGGCGGCGGCGGACTGTTGTCCGGCTGCGCGATCGCGGCAAACCATCTCGCGCCCGGCATCAGGGTGGTAGGTGTCGAGCCGGAAGCGGGAGACGATGCGACGCGCTCGTTTCACGGCAGGACGCTGCAGACCGTGCACAATCCGGAAACGGTCGCCGACGGCGCGCGCACCCATTCGCTGGGCCGCATCACCTTTCCGCTGGTGCTGAAGCACGTTCACGACATGGTCACGGTCGGCGACCGCGAGTTGCTGCAGACAATGTTCTTTCTGTGGGAGCGCATGAAAATCGTGGTCGAGCCGACCGGCGCGCTGGCGGCGACGGCGTTGCTGGGCAACAAGGTCGACGTGCGCGGCAAGCGTGTCGGCGTGATCCTGAGCGGCGGCAACGTCGATCTGAAACAGGCGGCGGCATGGCTTTGATGTCCGCGGGATAGTCCCGTTCCTGACGCGTTGCGCCTGAACCGGTATCGTCGATGGCCGTCTCCAGCCGCCCGCTGCACCGCCGCCGGCCGCCGCTCGGCGCGGCCGCTCACGACGCGCAGCGCAAGGCGATCCTGAACAACATTCCGGACCAGGCGTGGCTGAAGGACGCCGAGTGCCGTTATATTGCCGTCAATGACGCCTACACCGAGGCCTGCGGCGTTTCCGAGCAGCGGATTCTCGGCAGACTGCCGTTCGACGTGTGGCCGGCCGAGCTGGCGGCGCAGTACGTGAGAACCGACCGCGAGGTGCTCGAAACCGGCCGCCGCGTCCGCTACGAAGAACAGCGCCGTGACCGTCACGGGCAGCTCAGGTGGTATGACACGATCAAGACGCCGGTGCGCAACGGGCGCGGCAGGGTGATCGGCACGGCCGGTATCTCGCGCGACATCAGCGACCGCAAGATCGCCGAGCGCGAACTGATCGAATCGCGCGCACAACTGAGGGAGCTGTCCGCCTACCTGCAATCGATACGCGAGGCCGAGCGTACGCGCATCTCGCGCGAACTGCACGACGAGCTGGGACAGAACCTGACCGTGCTCGGCATGGGGCTCGACTGGGCGCAAAAGCAGTTGCTGCCCGAACAGGGCCGGCTTTCAACAAGGTTGGCGCATCTGCGCGAACTCGTCGCCGGCACCGTCGCGAACATGCAGACCATCGCGCTCGAACTGCGTCCGGTGATTCTCGACGATCTCGGGCTGGTCGCGGCGATCGAGTGGCTGGTCGAAAACTTCATCGAGCGCACCAACCTGGCCGTCAGGACGTCGATAGCGGTCGATGACGCCGGTTACAGCCGTGAGGTGCGCACCACGATCTTCCGCATTCTGCAGGAGTCGCTGACCAATGCCAGTCGCCACGCCGGTGCCCGATCCGTCACCGTCGAACTCGATGAACGCGACGGCTGCATTCGCCTGGTGGTGGCGGATGACGGCAAGGGGATCGTGACCGATACCGCTGCCCGGCGCAAGCGCAGCCTGGGATTGCTCGGTATGCACGAGCGCGCCAATATGGTGGGCGGCACGCTTTCGATTGCCGGCAAGCCGGGACACGGCACCGTGGTGACACTGCTGATACCGGCCGCGCGGGCCGCGATGGAAAGCACTGATGATTGAGATCCTGATCGCGGACGACCATACCATCTTTCGTGACGGGCTGAAGCAGATCCTGTCCGAAGAGAAGGGCATCGCGGTGGGTGGCGAAGCCGTCGACGGCGACGACACGTTGCGCCAGGTCAGAGGCCGGCACTGGGACGTGCTGGTGCTCGACATGTCGATGCCGGGCCGGAACGGTGTGGCGCTGATCAGGCAGTTGCGCACTATCCGGCCGCAGCTGCCGATCCTCGTGCTGAGCATGCATACACAACATCAGTACGCGGTGCAGGCGATCAAGGCCGGCGCATCGGGCTACGTGACGAAGAACAGCCTGTCGGCGCAGCTCGTCGACGGCATACGGAAAGTGGCGCGCGGCGGCATGTTCGTCAGCGAGGCGGTTGCCGAGAAGCTGGCAATGCAGCTGCGTCACCCGGAAGCCGAGGCGCCGCATACACGGCTTACCGGACGGGAATTCCAGATTTTCCACATGCTGATTGCCGGCCGCAAGGTGTCCGAGATTGCACAGACACTGGCGCTCAGCGTGAAGACGGTCAGCACCCACAAGACGCGGGTGATGGAAAAGCTCGATGCATCGTCCACCGCCGGCCTCGTTTACTACGCGATGAAACATCGGCTGATCGAAGCGGACGCCGAACCCGACGCCACGGCCTGATCGCAGGACCACCCCTTCCGCTTCGCTCCCTCCCCTCCTTAAAAACAGGAGGGGATAAAAA
>JBDZVW010000069.1:0-10657 GCA_040255885.1 Betaproteobacteria bacterium | reverse complement strand
TCATCGACGGCGACGCGAAGCGCTCGTGCATCACGCCCGTTTCCACGGTGGGCAAAAAAGCGGTGACGACACTCGAAGGCCTCGGCTCGACCCGCCACCCGCACAAAATCCAGCAGGCGTTCATCGACGCGCAGGCCGCGCAGTGCGGCTACTGCATCAACGGCATGATCATGACCGCGAAAGCATTCCTCGACAAAAATCCGCATCCCGCCGAGGACGACGTGCGCCAGGCGCTGGCGCACAACCTGTGCCGCTGCGGCACGCACCCGCGCATCGTCGATGCCGTGATGCGCACGGCGAAGGAGGCATGACATGAATGCTCCGCTCACGATGACACGCCGGCAGTTCCTGAAAAGCGGCGGCGCGCTGGTGGTCGGCTTCAGCCTGTCCGGACCGCTGTCGCAAGCCTATGCGAAGAACGCCACGGTGCCCGACGCCGGCGGCAAGCCGAAGGATTTCCAGAAAGTCGATGCGTGGCTGGCGATCGGCCACGACGGCAAGGTGACGATCTACAGCGGCCACGTCGAGCTCGGCACCGGCGTGCTGACCGCGCTGACGCAGATGACCGCCGACGAACTCGACGTGCCGTTCAAGTCGGTCACCATCGTGCAGGGCGACACGCTGCTGACGCCGGATCAGGGGCCGACCTACGGCAGTCTCACGGTCCAGGTCGCCGGCCAGCAGTTGCGCAAGGCAGCCGCCTGCGCGCGGCACGCCATGCTCGAGCGCGCGGCGAAGAAGCTCGGCGTCGACGCAAACAATCTGAAAGTCGAAGATGGCGTGGTCTCCGGCGGCGGCAAGCACGTCAGCTACGCGACGCTGGCAAAGGGCGACGTGCTCGACGTGCCGTTCGACAACAACGTCAAGCTCAAGCAGGCCGGCGATTACAAGATCGTCGGCAAGCCGGTTGCACGCGTCGACATTCCGGCCAAGGTCACCGGCGAGTTCACCTATATGCAGGACGTCAAGGTGCGCGGCATGCTGCACGGGCGCGTGGTACGCCCTTCCGGCATGCAGTCGAAGCTCGAGTCGGTCGACGACAGCGCGGCACGCAAGGTGCCCGGATTCGTCAAGACCGTGGTCAAGGGCAATTTCGTCGGCGTGGTCGCGAAAACCGAATGGGGTGCAATCAAGGCGTCGCAGGCGCTCAAGTGCAAGTGGTCCCACTGGGCCGGGCTGCCAGCGATGGACGGCATCTACGACGACGTGAAAAAAACCCGCATCACGCAGACCAGCACGCCGATGAAGGTCGGTGACGCCGCCGGCACGTTGAAATCCGCCGCAAAATCGCTGAAGGCAAGCTACGAATACCCGGTGCAAACGCACGGCTCGATCGGGCCGTCGTGCTCGGTTGCTCACGTCAAGAAGGACCACGCGCTGATCTGGTCGGCGTCGCAAAGCCCGCACTGGACGCAGCGTCAAATCGCGAAGATGCTCGGCTTCAAGCCGGAACAGGTGCGCATCATTTACGTCGAAGGCTCCGGCTGTTACGGCCGCAACGGCCACGAGGATGCGACCGCCGATGCGGTGGTCATGTCGCAGGCGGTCGGCAAGCCGGTACGCGTGCAATGGATGCGCGCCGACGAGCATGGCTGGGACCCGAAGGGGCCGCCGTACGTTGCCGATCTCGAAGGCGCGCTGGATGACTCGGGCAACGTGGTCGCGTGGAATTTCGTCACCTGGCTGCCGATTCACACCAGCGGCCACGGTGACGTGCCGCTGCTGGCCGAGACGCTGGAAGACGGCAATGCCGCGGTCCAGACGTCGGACAACATGAATCCGGGCAACATGCAGAGCGACGCCAAGCCGCCGTACACCTTCCCCAACGTGCTGTCCACCGTGAACAAGATCGCGACCACGCCGTTCCGGCCGTCGTGGCTGCGCGGGCCGGGCCGCATGCAGAACACGTACGCGAACGAATGCTTCATGGATGAGCTGGCGGCGGCGGCCGGTGCCGATCCGGTCGAATTCCGTCTCAAGCACCTGAAGGACGATCGCGGCGCCGAATGCATCAAGGCCTGCGCCAAACAGGCAAAGTGGGACACGCGCCCGTCGCCGCAGAAAAACGTCAGCGGCGACGTGGTGAAGGGACGCGGCTTCACCTACGTGTTCTACGACAACAAGCGCACCTACGTATCGGCAATGTGCGAGGTCGAAGTCAACCGCAAGACCGGCCATGTGCGTGCGACGCGTTTCGTGATCGCGCACGATTGCGGCCTGACCGTCAATCCCGACGGCACCAAGGCGCAGATCGAGGGCAGCGTGGTGCAGACGCTGTCGCGCACGCTGATGGAGGAAATCAAGTGGGACAGCTCGCACGTCACCAGCCTCGACTGGGCCAGCTACCCTATCCTCACCTTCCCGGAGGTGCCGGAGATCGAAATCGTGCTGCTCGACCGGCCCGACAAGCCGGCATGGGGTGTCGGCGAACCGACCTGCTCAGTCGTCCCGTCGGCGCTGGCGAATGCGATCTTCGACGCCACCGGTATGCGCGTGCGTACTGCACCGTTCACGCCGGAGCGGGTCAAGGCGGCGCTGAAGACGTAGGCCGCATCATCATGTGAAAAAGCGCGGCCCGCGAACCGATCTGACTTGCGGGCCGCTTGGCCTCGTCCTCTTCGCACAGCGAGGCGGACGGGGCCTTTCACTTTTCCGCACTTCGTCACACCATGAATAATGTCGTCGTGATTACAGGCGCCAGCCGCGGCATTGGTGCCGCCACCGCGTTACTGGCTGCACAGCGCGGCTACGCCGTGTGCGTGAATTACCGGAGCAATCGCGCCGCCGCCAACGCGATCGTCAACGCGATCGCGCAGAGTGGCGCACGGGCGATCGCCGTGGCGGCGGACATCGCGGTTGAAGCGGAAGTCGCGGACATGTTCACGACCGTGGACCGCGAGCTCGGCGGCGTCACCGCGCTGGTCAACAACGCCGGCATCGTAGACCGCCAGTCGCGGCTGGAAGACATGGACGCCGCGCGCCTGCAGCGCATATTCGCGACCAATATCACCGGCTCCTTTCTGTGCGCGCGCGAGGCGGTGCGCCGCATGTCGACCCGCCACGGCGGCAGCGGCGGTGCGATTGTGAACGTGTCGTCCGGTGCAGCGCGCGGCGGCTCACCCGGCGAATACATCGACTACGCGGCGTCGAAAGGGGCGATCGATACGCTGACTATCGGACTGGCGCGCGAGGTCGCGCAGGAAGGCATACGCGTGAATGCGGTGCGGCCGGGCTACATCGATACCGAAATCCACGCCAGCGGCGGCGAGCCGGATCGTGTCGAACGCGTGAAGGATTCGGTGCCGATGAAGCGCGTCGGCCAGCCGAATGAAATCGCGCGTGCGATTCTGTGGCTGTTGTCCGATGAGGCGTCGTTTACGACTGGGGCGATCCTAGATGTAGCGGGTGGGAAATAGTCGTCGGACTCGCTGTACGATTCACATGCTGTGGATGGTGCGGTGTGTGGAAAAATCGACCACCCCTCCGCTTCGCTCCTGCGACCGCGCAAGGAGGAGCAGGGCCCGCGAAGCGGGTGCGACCCTGGAGCGGGATGCGGGCGCCGCAAGACGCGCTCGCCGGCATCCTTTGCGCTGGCCGATCCCCTTCGGGGCCCCTCGGCCGACGCTCCGAGGCGCCCTCCTTAAAAACAGGAGGGGAAAACACTAGACGGTAATCGCTCATGGGTTCTCCCCTCCTCGAATGAGGAGGGGTGGACGCGAAGCGGACGGGGTGGTCCACACCGCGTGGACATATTGATTAATGTGTCGCACTTCGGCAGGCGCAACGGAAGACATGTTTATGTCAGTAACGCTTCCGACGCCGACCCAGCGTGCCGCACGGAAAACGCCCGATCGTGCTCCAGCGTCGGCAACATCGCACGCACGCGCGTGACTTCGCCGGTATCGACGTCGGCGATCGCAACATCCGGTTCGTCACCCAGTTCGGCGAGCGTGCGCCCCCATGGATCGAGGATCAGCGTGTGACCGTACATCGCGCGATTGCCGGGATGCTCGCCGCACATCGCGGGCGCGAACACATAGCAGCCGCTTTCGATCGCGCGCGCCTGCAGCAGCGGCAGCCAGTGCGCGGCGCCGGTTTCGCGCGCAAACGATGACGGCACGGCCAGAAACTGCGCGCCGGCCTTTGCCAGCGCGCGGTAGAGCTGCGGGAAGCGCAGGTCGTAGCACACCGTCATGCCGAGCGGCCCCCACGGCGTTTGTGCGATCACCGCTTCCGTTCCGGGACGATACGCGCCCGACTCGCGGATCACGCGTCCGCCGGGCAGCGTTGCATCGAACATGTGGATCTTGTCATAGCGCGCAACGATCGCGCCGTCCGCTGCCAGCAGCAATGAGCGGTTCGCCAGGCGTTCCTCGTCGGTCGTCACCACCAGCGAACCGATCAAGAGCCACGCGCCGGTTTCACGCGCCAGTTCCTGAAACGTCTGCAGCGCCGGATGATCGGCTTCCGGATGCGCGTTTTCCCGCATCACGCGGCCGCTGCCGTGCAGCAGCGCCGCATACTCCGGCAGCATGATGAATTGCGCACCCTGTGCTGCGGCTTCGCGTACCAGCTGCGCCGCGGCATCGAGGTTGTGCGGCATGTCACCAGCGGAATTGAGCTGCACGCAGGCTGCTCGCAATTGTGTCGTCATGGATGCTCCGGACAGCTTTCGGATTGAAGCAATTCAGTATCATCGTGCGCATACGCCGGCGCGCAGGCGCACAGCACACGCAGCGGCTGCGCGCCGGTGTTGCGGATGCAATGCGGCGTATCCGGCGGAATCAGCACAGTATCCCCGGCGGCCACGGTGAAAGTCTCGCCGCCCAGCGTCATCACGCCCGTGCCGCCGGTGATGTGGTAGATCTCCTCGCTCAGCCGATGGCGGTGCAACAGTGTTTGCGCACCCGGCGCGACCATCGCTTCGGCGAGACTCTGTCTTGCGTTGCCGTGTGCCAGCGGGTGCATCAGCTCGCGGATTTCGGAGCCGTCCTTCGTCACGTACGGCACGACCGCCGCGTAGCGGGTTTTCGCTACTGCCCGGCCCTGCTTCAGGCATCGCGCCGCTGCCCCTGCTCCAGCGGCGACGTGCGCGGCCGCGTCAGCACTTCCGGCTGCAGAATGACGTCGAGCTGCTCCTTCGTGAGCAGGCCGCGTTCCAGCACCAGGTCGTAGACTCGTCGGCCAGTGGCCAGCGCCAGTTGCGCGATCTCGGTCGCATTGGAATAGCCGATGTACGGATTGAGCGCGGTGACCATACCGATCGACTGCTCGACCATGTCGCGCAGCCGTTCGCGATTGGCGGCGATACCGGACACGCAGCGCTGCGCCAGCGTCAGGCAGCCGTTTTTCAGATGCTTGAGGCTCTTGAACAGGCTGTGCGCGATGATCGGCTCGAACGCGTTCAGTTGCAATTGCCCGGCCTCGGCGGCGAAGCTGACCGTGACATCGTTGCCGATCACTTCATAGGCGATCTGGTTCACCACTTCCGGAATCACCGGATTGACCTTGCCCGGCATGATGCTGGAGCCGGCCTGCATCGGCGGCAGATCGATTTCGTTGAGCCCGGCGCGCGGGCCGGATGACAGCAGCCGCAGATCGTTGCAGCTCTTGGACAGCTTCACCGCGACGCGCTTCAGCACTCCGGACAGCTGGACGAACGCACCCGCGTCCTGCGTCGCTTCGACCAGGTTGGTGGCGGTGGTCAGCGGAATCTCGGTGATCTCGGCCAGCCGCTGGCACGCCAGCCGCGCGTAATCGGGGTGCGCATTGATGCCGGTGCCGATCGCGGTCGCGCCAAGATTGATTTCGTGGATCAGCAGCCCCGCCTCCACCAGCCGCTGTTCGTCTTCTTCCAGCATCACCGCATAGGTGCTGAATTCCTGGCCCAGCGTCATCGGCACCGCGTCCTGCAGCTGGGTGCGTCCCATCTTCAGCACGTCGGCAAATTCGTTCGATTTGACGCTCCACGCCGCGCGCAGCTCGGCCATCGCCGCCACCAGCCGCTGGATGCCGAAATGCAGCGCCACCTTGATCGCAGTCGGATAGACGTCGTTGGTGCTCTGGCTCATGTTGACGTGCTCGACCGGATGCAGATGCGCGTACTCGCCGCGCTGATGACCGAGAATTTCGAGCGCGCGGTTCGCGATCACTTCGTTCGCGTTCATGTTGGTCGACGTGCCGGCACCGCCCTGGATCACGTCGACGACGAACTCGTCGAGCAGCGCGCCGGAACGGATCTCCTCGCATGCCTTCACGATCGCCTGCGTACGCGCGTCGTCGAGCAATCCGAGCTCGTTGTTGGCGAGTGCCGCCGCCTGCTTGACGCAGGCCAGTGCGTTGACGAGATCCGGATAGATCGAAATCGGCGTATCGCTGATCGCGAAATTCTCCAGCGCGCGCAACGTGTGCACGCCGTAATACGCATCGGCCGGAATCGCGCGCTCGCCCAGCAGATCGTGCTCGACGCGGGTGGTATGGCTGATCATGACGATTGTATTATCCCGTTGCTTTCGTTTGCCTCTGTGACAATTGAACCACAATAACGTTCGATCGGATAGAATCGTCCATCATGAGCGCACGGCTGGGCATTCTCGGCGGCATGGGTCCGCTCGCCACGGTGGATTTCATGCACAAGCTGATCGCCGCAACGCCGGCGGAAGGCGATGCCGATCACGTGCCAGTTGTCGTGTGGTCGGTGCCGCAGATTCCGGACCGCCCCGGATTCATACTGCATGGCGGCGAATCACCGCTGCCGGCAATGCTGAACGGCATCCGCGTGCTGCGCGGCGCCGGCGCCACCTGCATCGCGATCCCGTGCAACACCGCGCACTACTGGTATGACGAACTGGCGCAGGCCGCCGGCGTGCCGGTCCTGCACATCGCGGACGCCGCATGCGACATGCTGGAGCGGCGTGGCATTCGCGGCGAAGCGGTGGGGCTGATGGCGACACGCGGCACACTGGCGGCCGGCTTCTACCAGCAACGCCTGAAGGCGCGCGGCTATCGCCCGCTGCTCAACACCGAAGCCGATCAACGCGAGCTCGTGCTGCCGGGCATCGCCTGCGTGAAACGGTTTCGCCTCGACGAAGCGGCCGAACTGCTGCTGCAGGCAGTGGCACGGCTGCACGACGCCGGCGCGCGGGCGATCGTGCTCGGCTGCACCGAAATCCCCGTCGTGCTCGACCATGCCGGCACCGACGCGATGATGCTGGATGCGACACAGGCGCTGGCGCAGGCGTGCGTGCGCTGGTGGCGCATGGCAAATCCGGCGCCCGCAACGAACGGCGCCGGAACCTGAGCGCTGCCAGGCTCCGGCCGCGATTGCAATCACATGCTGGACAACGCAATCCGATTCGGCTAGATTGAGCTTCTGAAGGGTGTTTCGCTGGCTGCTCCGGCCGGCACCACCAGAAAAACCATCAGTCCTTTTTCAGAAGGAGGAGAATGTGATGCGAAACGCTTTCAAGCTGTTTCTCGTATTCACCGCTGCAGCCGCATTCTGCGCGACCGCTTCAGCCGAAAATCTCACCGGCACGCTGAAGAAAATCAAGGATACCGGCACCGTCGCCCTCGGCTATCGCGAAGCGTCGATTCCGTTTTCGTATCTCGACGCGAACAACAAGCCGGTCGGCTACTCGATGGATCTGTGCGACAAGATCGTCGACGGACTCAAGAAGAAGCTCGACATGCCCAACCTGAAGGTCAAGCTGGTGCCGGTCACGTCATCGACCCGCATGCCGCTGATCGCCAACGGCACCATCGACATGTCGTGCGGCTCGGCAACCAACACGATCGAACGCCAGAAGCAGGTCGACTTTCTTGACACCACTTTCGTCACCGGCACCAAGCTGCTGGTGCGCAGCGATTCGGGGATCAAGAGCTACAAGGATCTCAAGGGCAAGACTGTGGTCGTCACCACCGGCACCACCAACGAGCGCGTGATCAAGGCGTTGAACGACAAGGAACACCTCGGCATGCGTTTCATCAACGCCAAGGATCACCCGGAATCCGCGCTGGCGGTCGAAACCGGCCGCGCGTCCGCGTTTCCGATGGACGACATCCTGCTGTATGGCATCAAGGCCACCGCGAAGAACCCGAAGGTGTTTTCGATCGTCGGCGATTTCCTGTCGTACGAACCGTACGCAATCATCGTGCGCAAGAACGATCCGCAGTTCAAGAAATTCGCCGACAGCGTGCTGGTCGGCCTGTTCAAGAGCGGCCAGATCAACACTCTCTACAAGAAATGGTTCGAGTCGCCGATCCCGCCCAAGAACGTCAATCTTGAGCTGCCGATGAGCCCGCAGCTGAAGAAGGTCATCGAACATCCCACCAGCAAGGGCAGGAAGTGATCCTGAGGAATTGAAGGAGGAGGAGTTAGCAAATCAAGGGGGACGCATGTCCCCCGCTTTTTTAATAGCCCTGATGGTCATCCCCGTTCAATTGCGAAGCGGCCCCGCCAGCGCAGCGGGTGAGTCTCGTCATGCACTATAACTGGAATTGGGGCATCTTCTTCGAGCCGGCGCTGAGCGGCGGCGGCACCTATCTCGACTGGCTGCTGTCCGGACTCAAGTGGACCGTGCTGTGCTCGCTGGCTGCATGGGTGATCGCGTTCTGCCTGGGATCGGTGCTGGGCATCATGCGCACCTCCACCGTGCGCCCGCTGCGCTGGATCGGCACCGTTTACGTCGAGGTGTTCCGCAACATCCCGCTGCTGGTGCAATTGTTTCTGTGGTACTTCGTATTTCCGCAAGTCGTGCCGAACGCCTTCGGCATGTGGCTGAAACAGGGTATGCCGCTGCCCGAATACTGGACCGCGGTGGTATGTCTCGGCACCTACACCGCGTCGCGCGTATGCGAGCAGGTGCGCGCCGGCATCGAATCGATTCCGAGCGGTCAGACCAACGCCGGCCTGGCGATGGGGCTGACACGGGTGCAGGTTTACCGCTACGTGCTGCTGCCGATGGCCTACCGCATCATCGTGCCGCCGATCACTTCGGAGTTTCTGACGATTTTCAAGAATTCCTCGGTCGCGTTGACGATCGGGCTGCTGGAGCTCACCGCGCAGGCGCGCCAGATCAGCGAATATACGTTCCAGAGCTTCGAGGCGTTTACGGCGGCGACCGTGCTCTACGCGCTGATCACCGGGCTGGTGATCGTCCTGATGCGCTGGGTGGAAGGCCGGGTACGGGTGCCCGGATACATCTCGAAAGGCAGCGGACACTGATGCAGGGCGGCTTCGATTTTCATGAAATCGTGCTCGCGCTGCCGTTTCTGTGGCAGGGCATGAAATTCACGATCCGCCTGACGCTGCTGGCCATGGCCGGCGGCATCTTCTTCGGTACGCTGCTGGCACTGATGCGGCTGTCGCGCTTTCGGCTGCTCAGCGTGCCGGCGGGCGCCTACGTCAACCTGCTGCGCGCGATTCCGCTGATCCTGACCATCTTCTGGTTTTATTTTCTGGTGCCGTTCATCGTCAAGTGGATCACCAACAACCCGTACGTCGAAGGCGTCGGGCCGTTCGAATCGGCGCTGATCGCGTTCATCATGGCGGAGTCGGCGTACTACTGTGAAATCATCCGTGCCGGCATCCAGGGCGTATCACGCGGCCAGGTCAACGCGGCCCAGGCACTCGGCCTGAATTACGTGCAGACGACGACACTGGTGGTGCTGCCGCAGGCATTCCGCAAGATGGTTCCGATTCTGCTGACCCAGGCGATCATCCTGTTCCAGGACACGTCACTGGTCTATGTGGTCGGGCTCACGGATTTCCTGGGGGCGGCCGACAAGATCGCGCACCGCGACAACCGCCTGATCGAGCTGTACGTGTTTGCCGGCGTCGTCTATTTCATCTTGTGCTATGTGGCGTCGACACTGGTGCGGCGGCTGCAGCGGCGGGTGGCGGTATGACGGCAGAACGGGGAGGAACACGCATGATCGACATTCAATCCATCAGCAAATGGTACGGCACGTTTCGCGTGCTGACCAACTGCACCACCGCCGTCGAAAAAGGCCAGGTCGTCGTGGTGTGCGGGCCGTCGGGCTCCGGAAAATCGACGCTGATCAAATGCGTGAACGGCCTGGAGCCATTCCAGGAAGGCGAAATCACGGTCAACGGAACATCGGTCAACGATCGCAGGACCAATCTGCCGAAACTGCGTTCGCACATCGGCATGGTGTTCCAGAACTTCGAACTGTTTCCGCACATGAGCGTCACCCAGAACGTCAACCTGGGCCAGATCAAGGTGCTCGGGCGTCACAAGGATGAAGCGACCGACAAGTCGCTGGCGCTGCTCAAGCGCGTCGGGCTGGAAGCGCACGCCGCCAAATATCCGGGCCAGCTGTCGGGCGGACAGCAGCAGCGTGTCGCGATCGCGCGTGCGCTGGCAATGAACCCGATCGCGATGTTGTTCGACGAGCCGACTTCGGCGCTCGATCCGGAGATGATCAATGAAGTGCTCGACGTGATGGTGCAGCTTGCCACCGACGGCATGACGATGATGGTGGTCACGCACGAAATGGGTTTCGCGCGCCGGGTTGCCGACCGCGTCGTCTTCATGGACCGCGGCGAAATCGTCGAAGACACCACCAAGGACGAATTTTTCGGCAGCCCCCGCTCTGAACGCGCGCAACAGTTCCTGTCAAAGATCCTGCATCA
>JBDZVW010000068.1:0-10674 GCA_040255885.1 Betaproteobacteria bacterium | reverse complement strand
GTCATCACGATGTCGAGCATGATCGTGATCAGCGTTTCCTCCGCCTTGCGCCAGATCGTGCGTTCGCTGGACAAAAACAGGTTCTTCGCAAGCTGCTGCGTGATCGTCGAGCCGCCCGCCGCCAGCCGGCCCTTTTTGAGATCTTCGAAAAACGCGTGCCGGATGCCTTCCCAGTCGAATCCCTCGTTGTCGACAAAATTCGCGTCCTCGGCCGCAATCACCGCACGTTTCAGCGTCAGCGCAATCCGGTCATACGGCACCCATTGCTGCTGCAGTCTGGCCTTCCGATCGTGCCGATGTAACTGCTCGAGCCGGATTTCCATCATCGACGTCATCGCCGGGTTGTGATCGACCCAGTACCAGATATGCGCCAGCACCCAGAACTGATAGAGCAGGATCGCGATCAGCACCACGCCGAACGCGTACCAGAAGCTGCGGCGCAACGCCTTTAACATCGTGAGGTGTAAGGAGTGAGGAGTGAGGTGTCTAAAGCATCCGTGGCAACAGTTAACGTGCCGCGCCTGCGATCCCTTTCCGTTCTTTCGCCGCCAGCGTCAGGATGATCGATCACCGCGGCGAGCGCGAGATTTTTCTCCTCACTCCTCACACCTCACCCCTCACGCTTTTTTGAGCATCGCAATCACCGGCGCCGTCTGCGGCCGCACGCCGCGCCACACGAAGAATGATTCGGCCGCCTGCTCGACCAGCATGCCGATGCCGTCGGCGCACCGCTCGACGCCGCAGCGTGCGGCGAAACGCAGAAACGGCGTCGGCTCGCGCCCGTACATCATGTCGTAGGCGAGCGCGCCGGGCGCAAAAACATGCTCTGACAGCGGCGGCACATCGCCTTCAAGACTGGCGGCGGTGGCATTGATCACGATGTCGAATTCTCCGGCCAGCGTGTCGTAGCCGCCGCCGGCGATCACGGTTTCGGATCCGGGCGCGCCTGCGCGCAATTCGCCGGCCAGCGCATCTGCCCGGGCCGCGGTACGATTGACGATCGTCAACACCGCCGGCCGTTCCGCGGCCAGTGGATGCACAACCCCGTGCGCGGCACCGCCGGCGCCCAGCAGCAGCACGCGGCGGCCCGCAATGCGGCAGCGGAGATTGTCGCGAATGTCGCGGACCAGGCCGATGCCGTCGGTGTTGTCGCCCAGCACTTTTCCGTCGCCGAACTTCAGCGTGTTGACTGCCTGCGCGGCGCGCGCCCGCGCGGTCAGCTCGTCCGCCAGTGCGAGCGCGTCAAATTTGAACGGCACCGTCACGTTGAGCCCCCGGCCGCCGCCGGCACAAAATTCCGCCACTGCCTGCGCAAAGCCGTCGCGCGGCGCGAGCAGCGTGCCGTATTCGACGGCTTCGCCGGTCTGGCGCGCAAATGCGGCATGGATCAGCGGCGACCTGCTGTGCGCCACCGGGTTTCCGATCACTGCGTAACGGTCTGTCATTGGCTGGCCAGCCGGTTCGACGGCGTGAACGTCCAGATGCGGGTAATTCCCAATATATCGGTGTCCTTCGCGATGTCGGGCGGAAACGGCGCGAACGGCGCTGCCAGATGCACGATGCGGATCGCCGCGTCGTCGAGCACCTTGTAGCCGGACGAGCGGTCGATATGCACGCTCACCAGGCTGCCGTTGGAACGGATCTCGACCGTCAGTTGCAGACTGCCGTAGATTTTGTCGCGGCGTGCGTCCTGCGGATAATTGAGCGTTCCGATGCGTTCCATCTTCAGCCGCCAGTCCTCGACGTAGCGCGCAAAGCGGTATTCCTTCGCACGGGCGCCGATGAACCGCTTGCGCGGACGCTTCTGATAATCATCCCATTCCTTGTCGATGCGCGCCTGCAGCCGCGCGATCGCGACGCTGCGCGCCAGCAGGTCGGTATCGGGCTGGACGTCCGCCTGATGCAGCTTCGGCTGCCGTGGAGCCGGCGCGGACTCGGCGGTTGCAACGTGGTGTTTTGATTTGAGCCGCGTCGCCAGCTTTCTGGCCTCTTGTTCAAGCTGCTTCACCCGCTCCTGCTGTTTGTCGGCGTTGGAAGCGTGGTGCCGGTTTGCCGGTTTTGGCTTCGGCTTCGGTTTGGGTTCCGGCTTCGGCTGGGGTTTGGGCTGCGGCTGCGGCGCCGGCGGCGTGGGCGGAACCGGCTCCACCTCGGCCTGCGGCTGCTCCGGCGTCGGCGGCAATGGCGACGACAGATGGCGGTCGGCGTCGGTGTTGCCGCCGCCGTTGAGATTGGTCTGCGCCAGCACTTCCGGCTGCGGCGACGGCCGCGCCGACTTGCTGTTGACCAGCGTCACCTGCAGCGGTACCGAATTGCGCAGCAGCGACGACGGAAACACGAATTTGACCCCGAACAGGATCACTGCATGCACCGCGATCGACAACAGCACGGCGAACTGCAGACGCGTTATCGCACTCATCTCAACGGCCACCCGGCAATGTGCCCGCCTGTTCCCGCATTTGCGTCCGACGCGATATCGAGCAGCGCTTCACTGGCGGCGGTTCAAACTCCGCGAACAAATATTTGGAGTTTAATATGAAATGCCGGGGACGGTCACTGCGGCGCGGCGGCGATGGCGCGGAATTCACAGTGCAGGCTGCGCTCGATCAAATCGATGGCGGAGACCGCGAGCCGCACGCGCGTGCCGGGCGCAACGGCCGGCAGCGACGCGACGCGCACCACCAGCGGCAGCTCGTCGAAACGCACCAGGTTTTCACGGATGACGGTGGCGCCCGCCTCCGCCACGTTTTCCTGGAGCAGCCAGCGCAGGCACCAGTAGCGCTCCATGCCGAACTGGAATTCGGCGTACGCGTCATACGCTGCCTCGAACTCGCGCATCGCCGCCAATAGCTCGTCGGCGCCGGCAGCGTGTTCGGGCGGCATTGCGCGTGTCAGTGCGACCAGTTGCCGCTGGTTGACGAGATCGGCATAGCGCCGCAGCGGCGACGTCGCCCACACGTACTGCGCGACGCCCAGTCCTTCGTGGCCGGCCGGAACCGTGCTCATCTTCACCTTGCCGTTGCCCTGCACGCGGAAAATCGCGGCGACGCCGTTATCGGCGAGATCGCCGCCCCAGCGGCTGTTGGCGAAGATCGCCATTTCCGCCACCACGCGATCGATCGGCGAGCCGCGCTTGCGCGGCACGATGCGCACGCGATCGCCGTCGACGTGGAAACTGTATTCGACGCGCCCGCCCTGCGGCGCGTCGGCCTTGCCGCGCGCCGCTTCGAGCTGCAGCGCCGTTTTCCACAGCACCAGCAGCTCGGCGCCGAAGCGGTGATCGACGTGCTCCGCCGCCACCGCCTGCTCGTTGAACGCTGCCTCAAGCTGCTCGTGGCGCAGATTGGCGGCGACCGGCACACGCTCGACGCGGCTGCCGCGGTGCTCGATACGGCCGTCCGGCGTCACGTCGAAATACAGCGACAGCGCCGGACACTGCCGGTTCTCGTCGAGGCTGAACGCGGCGATCGCCGGCGGCGGCAACATCGTGATCTTGCCGCCCGGATAATACACGGTGGACAGCCGCTCGCGTGCCACGCGATCGAGCTCCGATCCCGGCGCGATGCCGAGCGCCGGTGCGGCGATGTGCAGGCCGATGCGCCAGCCGCCGTCGTCGAGCCGCGTCACCGAAAACGCATCGTCGATTTCGGTGGTCGATGCATCGTCGATGCTGAACGCCGCAACGTCGGCCAGCGGCAGATCGTCCGGCACCGTCACTTCCGGCAATTCCGCGAAGCCGGTGCCATGCGGGAAAAACTCGAACAGAAAGCGCTCGAGATGATAGTCGTGCGACGACGGCAACGCGCCGCAGCGCTCGATCAAGTGTGCCGGCGTCAGGTTCATTTCGATCGCCGCGGCTTCCAGCGCCTTCCATTCGATACTGTTGCGGTCGGGCCGGTACAGCAGCGGCTTGAGCAGCGGCCGGAACGCTTCCGGCAAACGCAACGCGCGCAGCTCGTCGACGTACGCCGCCTGCTGCTCGGCCTGGCGGCGCTTGCGCTCAATGCTCGCCAGCGCCGCCTTCAGCGCCTCTTCCGGAGCAGCGCGGTAGCGGCCGTGACCCTTCTTGTAGAAGTAAATCGGCGAACCATGCAAACGTATCAGCACGCCACCCGCTTCCGGCGGCGTCGGCTCGCGTCCGAAATACTCGCGCGCCAGTTCGTCGTACGAAAACTCCTCCGCGCCGCAGCACTGCCACAAGAACTCCGCATCCACCTCATCGGCGACCTGCTGCGCGCGCGTGATGAATTCCGCCGCGCCCGGCTGCGCGAAACGCAGCAGCACGTGCGCCGCCTTGACCTTGGTGCGCTTGCCATGCAACGCCTCGACCTGGAGCGACGTGTTGTTGTCGGCAAGCACGGTGCCGACGCGCAGACCGCCGCTTTCTTCGTAAAAAACCTGCATGGGATCGTTTCCGCGCCGACCGCGCGGCCGTGCCGCGGGAAAAATCAGGCGCTGTGGTTGAAAAACGGCAAGCTGTTCAGTTTCCCCGATTATACCGGCTCGGCAGTTCCATCGCAGAACGCGATCACCGCGTCGACATGGCCGCCGAAATCCGAAAAACCGTGATCGCCGCCTTCGACGACGCATTGGCACGCGCCTCGATACAGCGCCACCGCCTGGCGGTAGTCCAGCACTTCATCGCCGGTCGTTGCCAGCAGAAAATAACGTTCCGGACGCGTGATCGCCGCCATGTCGAGCGTGCGCAGTTCGTCGACATGCTGCGCGGTAAATTCGTATTCCCGGCCGCTGTGCAGGTTTTTCTGCGTTCCGACGTAATCGCGCAACAGATCGAACGGCCGCACCGCGGGATTGACCAGCACCGCGCGCAGGCCGTGATGCTCGGCCAGCCAGGTGGCGTAAAAGCCGCCCAGCGAGCTGCCGACGAGCGCGGCGCCGGGATGGCGCGCAATCAGCGCTTCGGCTGCCGCAATCGCGGCCAGCGGCCGATCGGGCAGCGCCGGCGCCAGGAATTCCGCTTCCCGGCCCAGCGCGGCGAGTCGTTCGCGGATCAGCCGCGCCTTGAACGAAGCCGGTGAACTGTTGAAACCGTGCAGATAGACGATCACGGGTTCTGCGCGGCAAGCCGGCCGAGAAGCTTGTCGTGAATGCCGCCGAAGCCGCCGTTGCTCATGATCAGCACCTGGTCGCCGGGCCGCGCGGCATCGGCGATCGCTTCGACCAGCGCGTCGAGGTCGCCGCTCACCGCGGCCTTCGCACCGAGCGGCGCCAGTGCCGCCGCCACGTCCCAGCCGATGCCGTTGCTGTAGCAGAATACGCGGTCGGCGCGCGCCAGGCTGGGACCCAGCGCATCCTTCATCATGCCCAGCTTCATCGTGTTCGATCGCGGCTCCAGCACCACGATGATGCGCGCGTTGCCGGCGCGCTCGCGCAGCGCGTCGATGGTGAGCCGGATCGCCGTCGGATGGTGCGCGAAGTCATCATAGACGGTGATGCCGTTCACGCTGCCGCGCACCTCCATGCGGCGGCGCACGTTTGCGAAGCGCGCCAGCGCCTCAATCGCGACCGATGGCGGAACACCGGCATGGCGTGCCGCGGCGATCGCCGCCAGCGCGTTGTTGCGATTGTAGTCGCCCGATAACGCCCATTGCACCGTGCCCAAATCGCTGCCGCCGAAGCCGACCGTGAAGCGGTGCTCGTCCTGCGCCTGTGCGTGCCAGCCGGCGGCGTCACCGAACCATTCGAGCGCGCTCCAGCAGCCGCGCGCCAGCACGCGCTTCAGCGCCGCTTCGCCGGCATTCGCGACGATCAGGCCGCTGCGCGGAATGGTGCGCACCAGGTGGTGGAACTGGGTTTCGATCGCACCGAGATCCGGAAAAATGTCGGCATGGTCGAATTCGAGATTGTTCAGGATGACGGTGCGCGGCCGGTAGTGAACGAACTTCGAACGCTTGTCGAAAAACGCGGTATCGTATTCGTCCGCCTCGATCACGAAAAACGGCCCATCTCCGGCGCGTGCCGAAACGCCGAAGTTGAGCGGCACGCCGCCGATCAGGAAACCGGGCGCCAGCCCCGCCGTTTCCAGCATCCACGCCAGCATCGAGCTGGTGGTGGTCTTGCCGTGAGTACCGGCGACCGCCAGCACCCATTTGTCGCGCAGCACGTTTTCGGCCAGCCACTGCGGCCCCGAAACATACGGCAGTCCGCGATCGAGAATTTCCTCGAGCAGCGGATTGCCGCGCGTGATCACGTTGCCGATCACGAATATGTCGGGCGCCAGCTCGATCTGCGCTGCGTCGTAGCCCTCGATCAGGTCGATGCCGAGCGCCGCGAGCTGCGTGCTCATCGGCGGATAGACGCCGGCGTCGCAGCCGGTTACGCGATGACCGGCCTGGCGCGCGATCGCGGCGACGCCGCCCATGAACGTGCCGCAGATGCCGAGGATATGAATATGCATCGAAGCGTTGAACGACCGGACCGGTGCGAAGTCGAAACGTGCGAATGTAGCTTACATGAACCGATTTCTCAAATATGCATCGCGAAGCGGTTGTCCGGGGATGGTGCCTGCCGCATAATATTCGGTGTTTGGTGCGCTGTGATACGAAGCGATGGATATGGCGCGCCACCTGCTGCGCCCTGGCGCTCAATCTCAAGCCACAGAATTGCCGCGCCGTTCCGCCCGCTGCGCGAAACGGAAGCGCGCCGCATTCATGCGGCAAAGGCAGTTTTGTTCCTGATCCGGGACATCGGGTCGGCAGCAGCCCTCCGCAGGTGATCGATCGGGAGACATATGCATGCATGAAGCGGATCCGAAACACAATGCATTGCTCAATGCGCTGCCAACAACCGCCTATGCCCCCCTGCTGCCCCATCTGCAACTGACACAACTGACGCCGGGCCATTCGCTGTACGAATCCGGCGAGCAGATGAAGTATGTTTACTTCCCCATCGACAGCATCGTTTCACTGCTTTACACGACGCAGGACGGCGCGTCAGCCGAAATTGCGATGGCCGGCCCCGAAGGCGTGATCGGAGTTGCGCTGTTCATGGGCGGCGGCAGCACGCCCGACCGCGCTGCGGTGCAAAGCGCCGGCCGCGCGTACCGGTTGCAGGCGGCGGTATTGAAAAACGAATTCAAGAAAAACCTGGCGTTGCGCGAATTGCTGCTGCGCTACACGCAGGCGCTGTTCACGCAGATGGCACAGACCGCAGTGTGCAATCGGCACCATTCGGTGCGGCAGCAATTGTGCCGGATATTGCTGTCGGTCCGCGACCGGACATCATCCGACGAGTTGCATTTGACCCATGAAACCATCGCCGGCATGCTCGGCGTTCGTCGCGAAAGCATTTCGCAGGCGGCCAGGGATCTGCAGGACAACGGCCTCATCAACTACCAGCACGGACGGGTCAGCGTGGAAGATCGCGTGGCGCTGGAAGCAGCCGCATGTGAATGTTATTCGGTCGTGAAGCGCGAATACAACCGGCTGCTGCACCGCCCGGTCATGCGTTGCGCCGAAACAACATGGGTGGCGGCAAAAAGATGTAAACCGTGAACATCGATTCCGCGGTTCGACTGTCATCCGGAACAATAAATAATCCGGCTGCGGAGGACGCCCAATGAACGAGCACTTCGTGCGGTTTTACGAAAATGAAGCTTCGCTCGCCGCACCGGTCGGCAGCTTCACGGGTGCCGGTCTCGGGCATGATGACGCCCGCATCGTCATCGCGACGCAGCCGCATCGGGACGCAATTTGCAGGACAATTGCTGAAGCGCCGCCGGACCGCTGATGCGGCGGATTGCCTGATGCCGGATGCCGCCGACTCGCTGTGGGCATCGGCCTATCTCGGCGCGTCGCCCTCGCAGACTGCGCACGCGACCGCGCCGCTGGCGGCAGACGCCGCCTGAAGTCCGGTCTAGAAATTCCCGCGCAACAGCACGTTGGGAACGATGTTCCGTCCCAGCGGCAGATAATAGTGCTGCTCGACATAGCGCGCATACTCGTCGCGCGTCACCTCGCCGTCGTGATTGGCGTCGATCGCATCGATCGCGCTGTACGATGACGATGCGCGTTTGACGAGCTCGGCTTCGGTCAGCACGCCGTCATGATTGGTGTCGGCCGCGTCGAACGCCTGCAGCGATTTGTCCGCACGCGTTGCATAGGCCGCATCAAGCTCGTCGCGTGTGACGCGGCCGTCACGGTTGACGTCGACCCGGTCGAACAGCGCACCGAGCGCCGGCATGCCGTTGCGTGCTTCGGCGGCACTCAGTGTACCGTCACCGTTCTTGTCGGCCGACCTGAACTGCTGGTCGACACGCGCCTTGGCCGCCGGCATCCCGGTGATTGCCGCCGGCGCCGCCCACGCGCCGGCCGCCGCGCAGCACGCCAGCACACACAGCCATTTTTTCATTCCCGTTCCCCTTTTCCGACCCGGCATGATTAAATCGCGATGCCGGGCAGCGACGCCGAACGCGTTCCCGCCAGCGGCGGATTGCCGGCGGCATGGTAGGTGAAAACCAACGAAAACTTGGTGTCTGCAGTCTGATTGCGGCCCGCCGCGTGAAACAGCCGGCAGTGAAAGAACAGGGCATCGCCGGCGTCGAGCTCGGCTTCGATCCGGCCCGCGATCAACGCCTGATTTTCCGCCACGTCCTCGCGCAGGAACAGCGCATCATCGAGACGCTCGCGCACAAATTCCATCCGCTGCGATTCCGGAATCAGCCACAGACAGCCGTTTTCATAACGCTCGGCACCGAGCGCGAGCCATACCGACACCAGTTCCTCGCGCTCGAACGACCAGTAGCGGATGTCACGGTGCCAGCCGGTGACGCTCGAAAAACGCGGATGCTTGGTCATCACGCAATTGTGGTGCGCCTGCGACAACAGCACATCGCTCCCCAGCAGCTGTTTCACGCGGCCCGCGACCGGCACCGACGTCGCCCAGTCGCAAAACAGCGGGTCACGCGCATACGCCTGCAGCAGCCGGCGCACGGTGCGCCCGCCTTCCGCGTCGCGCGCCGGCGGCGCGCCTGGATACTGAAGATCGGCTTCATATTCGAGCGGCGCCGTTTCCGCCGCCAGATCGCGTTCTGCCAGCGCCCGCATCGCGGCGCAGCGCTCGCCGTCGGCAAGGCCGCGCACGATCACGTAGCCTTCCTGCCTGAATTGGCGCACTTCGGCTCCGCTGAAACCGGCGCCCGTCAGATTATTTGCCGCGATTTGACCCACAAGCCTGCTTCCACTCCGCGCAAATCCCATACTGCAGATTATGCCTCAACTTTGAAGCGGATTTTTCGGTCACCGGTGCGGAAAATCCGCTACCGGTCGTACGCCAGGTAGGGTGCCAGCCAGCGCTCGGCTTCGTCGACCGCGATGCCCTTGCGCTTCGCGTAATCGTCGATCTGATCGCGCCCGACCTTGCCGGTTGCAAAATAGGTCGACTGCGGATGCGACAGGTAGAAGCCGCTGACCGCCGCGCCCGGGAACATTGCGTAGCTTTCGGTCAAGCGGATGCCGGCAGCAGGCGGGTTGATCAGCTCGAACAGCGGCCCCTTTTCGGTATGGTCGGGGCACGCCGGATAACCGGGCGCCGGGCGGATGCCGGCATATTTTTCGGCGATCAGCTCATCGCGATCGAGCGTTTCATCCTTCGCATAGCCCCAGAATTCCTTGCGCACCCGCTGGTGCAGCAATTCGGTGAGCGCCTCCGCCATGCGGTCGGCGATCGCTTCGAGCATGATCGCATTGTAGTCGTCATGCTGCTTCCGGAACGCTTCCAGCCGCTTTTCGATGCCGACGCCCGCGGTCGCCGCAAACGCGCCGACATAGTCGGCGACGCCGCTGTCGCGCGGTGCGACGAAATCGGCCAGGCACAGGTTGGGGCGCCCGGTCGGCTTCACGTTCTGCTGGCGCAGGTTGTGCCACGTCATCAGCGTGCGGTCGCGCGACTCGTCGGCATAGATCGCGATGTCGTCGCCGCCGTTCACGGTGTTCGCCGGAAACAACCCGAATACCGCGTTCGCGGTGAGCCAGCGGCCGTCGATGATCTTCTTCAGCATCTCCTTGCCTTCGGCCAGCACGTTGCGCGCCGCTTCGCCGACCACCGGATCGGACAGGATCGCCGGATACGGGCCGGACAGCTCCCAGGTCTGGAAGAACGGCGCCCAGTCGATGTACTCGGCGACCTCGGCAAGGTCGTAGTTCTTCAGCACCTTGACGCCGAGAAACGACGGCTTCGGCGGCGTATATGTCTTCCAGTCGGTCTTGAAGCCGCGCGCCCGCGCTTCGTCGAGCTTGAGCAGCGGACCCGGCCCCTTCTTTTTCGCATGCTGCTCGCGGATGCGCTCGTATTCCGCCTTCACTTCGGCGAGAAAGTCGTCGCGGTGCTCATCCGACAGCAGCTTGGTGCAGACGCTGACGCTGCGCGACGCATCGGGCACCCACACCACCGGGCCGTGATAGTTCGGCGCGATCTTCACCGCGGTGTGCGTACGCGACGTGGTGGCGCCGCCGATCAGCAGCGGAATCGCATAGCCTTCGCGTTCCATCTCGCGCGCGTTGTGCGCCATCTCTTCCAGCGACGGCGTGATCAGCCCCGACAGGCCGATCGCGTCCGCCTTCTCGGCGCGCGCGACCTCGGAGATTTTCTGCCACGGCACCATCACGCCGAGGTTGATCACCTCGTAGTTGTTGCACTGGAGCACCACCGACACGATGT
>JBDZVW010000393.1:0-2813 GCA_040255885.1 Betaproteobacteria bacterium | reverse complement strand
CTTGCCGATCCCGAACAGCCCGAAGCACTGCCGCTATTGACGGTGGACGAGCCGACGCTGACAATGAACTTCCAGGTCAACACGTCGCCGCTTGCCGGGCGTGAAGGCAAGTTCGTCACCAGCCGCCAGTTGCGCGAGCGGCTCACGCGAGAGCTGATGAGCAACGTCGCGCTGCGCGTCGAGGATACCGCGGACGCCGACGTCTTTCTGGTATCCGGACGCGGCGAGCTGCACCTCACCATCCTGCTGGAGAACATGCGGCGTGAAGGCTACGAGCTCGCGGTGTCGCGCCCGCATGTCGTCGTGCGCGAGATCGACGGCGTGCGCTGCGAGCCGTTCGAGTTCCTGGCGGTCGACGTCGAGGACGCGCACCAGGGTGCGGTGATGGAAGCATTGGGCACGCGCCGCGGCGAATTGCAGGACATGCAGCCCGACGGCCGCGGCCGCGTGCATCTCGAGTACCGCATCCCGGCGCGCGGATTGATCGGTTTCCAGTCTGAATTCCTGACGATGACGCGCGGCACCGGCGTCATCAGCCACGTGTTCGACGACTATGCGCCGATGAAGCCCGACACGCCGATGCGCCGCAACGGCGCGCTGGTTTCGGCCGAAAACGGCGAGGCGGTCGCCTACGCGCTGTGGAAGCTGCAGGAGCGCGGCCGCATGTTCGTCAGCCCGGGCGATCCGGTATATGAAGGCATGATCATCGGTATTCATTCACGCGACAACGACTTGGTGGTGAATCCGATCAAGACCAAGCAGCTCACCAACATCCGCGCCGCCGGCAAGGACGAAGCGATCATGCTGACGCCGCCGATCCAGCTCACGCTCGAAAGCGCGATGGAATTCATTGCCGACGACGAGCTGGTCGAAATCACGCCACGCTCGATCCGCGTCCGCAAACGCCTGCTGCAGGAGCATGATCGCAAGCGCGCGTCGCGCGCCGCGGCCTGACCCGTCGCGCGGCGGTTCCGGCTCACTTCAGCCGGTATGCGCGCCGGCCGAAGCGTCGCGATCGGGATGAATCCATTCACCCCCCGCGGCGAGCTGCGATCCGGTCTGCGCGCGCCGTCCGTGCAGCCGGCGCCGCACGTGGCGAAGGCTGATGCCACCATCGCCGTTCCGGCATTGTTCGTGCTGCTGTGGAGCACCGGCTTCATCGGTGCCAAATTCGGCCTGCCGTATGCAGGGCCGTTCACCTTTCTGATACTGCGCTTCACCTTCGTCATTGTACTGATGCTGCCGGCAGCGTTGCTGCTGCGCGCACGCTGGCCGCGCTCGCCGCGCGAATCTGCCCATATCGCGATCGCCGGCATGCTGCTGCAGGGCGGCTATCTGGGCGGCGTGTTCGCGGCGATTGCAGCCGGCATGCCGGCCGGTGTCGTCGCGCTGGTGGTCGGACTGCAGCCGATTCTGACAGCACTGGCCGCGGCGCCATTGTTGAAGGAACGTGTATCGCTTCGCCAGTGGGCCGGGCTGGCGCTCGGGTTCAGCGGCGTGACGCTGGTCGTGTCGCAGAAGCTTTCGCTGGACGGCCTCAGCGCGGCCGGCATCGCATGGGCGGCGCTGGGGCTGCTCAGCATCACGGCCGGCACACTGTATCAGAAACGCTTCTGCCCATCGTTCGATCTGCGCACCGGAACCGTCATCCAGTTCGCCGCCGGCACGCTGCTTCTGCTGCCGCTGGCATCGCTGACCGAAACGATGCACGTACGATGGACCGGCGAATTCGTGTTCGCGCTGGCGTGGCTGGTGCTGGTGCTGTCGGTCGGCGCGCTGTCGCTGCTGTTTCGCCTGATCGAGCGCGGCGAAGCGACGCGCGTGTCGAGCCTGTTCTACCTGACGCCGCTGACCACGGCTGCGATGGCATGGTTCATTTTCGGCGAGACGCTGAACCTTCCGGGTCTGATCGGGATGGCCATGGGCGTGATCGGCGTTGCGCTGGTGGTACGAAAATGAAGCGCCGCTGTGGTAAATTGCGATCGTCATGACACTGACAGAACTTCGCTACATCGTCGCCGTCGCGCAGGAGCGCCATTTCGGACGCGCCGCGGAAAAATGCTTCATCAGCCAGCCGACGCTGTCGGTCGCCGTGCGCAAGCTGGAGGACGAGCTCGGCGTGAAGCTGTTCGAGCGCAACGCGGCCGACGTGACGGTTACGCCGGTTGGCGAACGCATCGTGCAGCAGGCGCAGCGGGTGATCGAGGAAACGGCTGCGATCAGACATATCGCCGCCGCGGGGCGCGATCAGCTTGCCGGCTCACTCAGACTGGGCGTGATCTACACCATCGGGCCGTATCTGACGCCGCAATTGATTCCGATTCTGCACCGGCGCGCGCCGCGCATGCCGCTGCTGATCCAGGAAAACTTCACCGCGCAGCTCGCCGAAACACTCAAGAACGGTGATGTCGACGTGATCATTCTGTCGCTGCCATTTGCCGAACCGGGCATTGTCACGCAGGCGTTATACGACGAGCCGTTCCGGGTGCTGGTGCCGGCCGACCATGCATGGGCAAAGAAGAAGCGCATCCCGGCAGCCGATCTGTGCAGCGAGAAACTGCTGCTGCTGTCGAGCGGCAACTGTTTCCGGGATCAGGTGCTGGAAGTCTGTCCGCAGGCAAACCGCATCGCGACCAACACCGTGCAGAAAAGTCTGGAAGGAACGTCGCTCGAAACCATCCGCCAGATGGTCGCGTCCGGTGCCGGCATCACCGTGCTGCCATCCACCGCCGCCGACAGTCGCGCCGCGCAGTCGCCACTGATCGCGATACGCGAATTCGTCGCGCCGGTTCCGAGCCGGCGCATCGCGCTGG
>JBDZVW010000392.1:0-2819 GCA_040255885.1 Betaproteobacteria bacterium | reverse complement strand
AGCTTCGGCTCGAGCCAGTGAACGCCGCGTGCGTCGCGGCCGGACGGCGGATTGGCCACCGGCGCAGTGCGCCGCCCGAGCTTGCCGAAACGCTGCGTCAGCGCTTCCAGCCTCCGCTCGTCGAACCCGGTGCCGACCCGGCCGGCGTAGTGCAGCTTCTGTCGCGGATCATAGACCGCGAGCAGCAGTGCGCCGAAACCGCTGCGATGGCCCGCCGGATCGGTATAGCCGGCGATCACGAATTCCTGACGATGCTCGCATTTCACCTTCAGCCAGTCGCGGTTCCTGGCGTGCGCATAGCCCGCATCCGCCCGTTTGGCGACGATGCCTTCCATGCCATGCATACACGCATGCTCGAAAACCGGCCGCGTATCGCCGCTGATGTGATCACTGAAAAACAGGTAGCCGGAACCGTGGGTAGTCGGTATCAATTGTCGCAGCACTGCCTTGCGCCGGATCAGCGGCACTGCAGTCAGATCGTAGCCATCGACGTACGGCAGATCGAACACGAAATAGGCGAGCCGGCCGTCCGGACTTTCACCGTACGCCTGCAGCGCTTCGAAGCTGATGTTGCCCTCATCGTCATACGCCACCACTTCGCCGTCCAGCCACGCGTCTTTCACCGCAACCTGCGACAGCGCATCGACCAGCGCAGGCCAGCGCGCGCTCCAGTCGTGACCTTCACGGGTATGGATCTGCGCATGGCCGTGCTCTATCCGGGTCAACGCGCGGTAGCCGTCGAACTTGGCTTCCGAAATCCAGTCGTCCCCTTGGGGCGCACGCGCGCTCAGCGTCGCCAGTTGCGGTTTCATCTGCCGCGGCATGCTGCGCCCGACGGCACCGGCAAGTTCGGAAAGATCGGGCTGCGCCGGGCGCCTTGCGGCAGCAGCATCGCTGTCCGGTTTTTGGGCTCTCGCTTTCTTCGTGCCCGGACTGCGGCGCCGCGGTTCGGCAACGCTGTCCGGCTCGAGCTCGGTGATGCGCGCCGCCTTTCCTTCACGCGCCTGATCGTCGTGCTCCTTGATCAGCAGCCAGTTTTCCTTTTTTGAATCAGGCCGGCCCATCCGCACCAGCGCCCAGCGGCCGCTCAGTTTCTCGCCCTTGAGCGCGAATTTGATGTGACCCTTGCGCAAGCCGTCATGAGCGTCGCCTTCGGGTGCCCAGCTGCCGCGATCCCACAACACCACTTCACCGGCGCCATACTGGCCCGGCGGGATCGTGCCTTCGAAGCTGCCGTAGTCGAGCGGATGATCTTCGACGCGTATCGCCAGCCGCTTGTCGGCCGGATCCAGGCTGGGGCCTTTCGGCACCGCCCAGCTTTTCAGCACGCCATCGAGCTCGAGCCGGAAATCGTAGTGCAGTGCGCGCGCATGATGGCGCTGAATGAAAAAACCGAGGCCGTGCACCGCTTTCGCCCTGCTGATTCTGCCGCGCGGCTCCGGCGTCCGCGCAAAATCGCGCTTGTGGTGATAGCGCTCGAGCGCCGGGCGGGCGCGGGTATGGGCGTTGGCTGCGGTTCGCGTCATGAGGCCGCCCGTTTCTTCTTCGGCTGCTTGTCGTCGATGCTCTTTTTCAGCAGCGCCATCAGATCGATCACATCGGCCGACTTGCGGCCGGCCTTTTCATGTCCGCGCGGCGGCTCGGTAACGGCGCGAGTCTTTCCGGATTTGATCTTCCTGTCGATCATCGCCAGCACGTCGTCGCGATAGCCGTCGTGATAACTGGCCGGATTCCAGTCCTGCGACATGCTTTTCACCAGCGCCAGTGCCATCCTGACTTCGTTATCACTGACGCCGGCCCGCTTCGGGCTGTCGTCGGGCAGATCGAGGTTGAGGTCTTGCGGTGTCCTCAGTTCGGCCGGATAGCGCAGGGTGATCAGCGTGATCACGCTGTCTAACGGCAGCAGCGCGGCGAGATGCTGGCGCACGCGGATCACGACCTGCGCCAACGCCACCTTGCCGGTCTTGTTCAGCGTTTCACGCAACAGCACGTACGCCTTCTCGCCGCCGCGGTCAGGTGCGAGATAGTAGGGTTTCTCGTAGCAGGTAACCGGGATCTGCCCGACGTCTACAAAACTGTGGATGTCGATGGTGCGGGTGGCGTCGACATTCGCCTGCCGCAGATCCTCGTCGCTCAGCACGACAAATCGCCCCTTCTCATATTCGTAGCCCTTGACGATGTTGTCCCACTTCACCTCCTTGCCGCTTTCCTTGCTCACCCGCTTGTAACCAACCGGCGAAAAATCACGCTTGTCGAGCATCGTGAAATCGAGTTCGTCGTGCGTTTCTGCGGAGAACAGCTCGACCGGGATGTTGACCAGCCCGAAACTGATCGCACCGTTCCACAGCGCTCGCTGCGTCCGGGATTTGGATTTCGCCGTTGATCGTTTCCTTGCCAACAGGTCACCCGGCACCGGCACGTGATTCGATTTCAGCCATGCGCGGAATCTGCATCAGCGCTTCGCGGTCGACGACTTCCTTTTCCAGCAACAGCGCCGACAGCGTATCGAGCGTCGCGCGCCGCGCGGCCAGCGTGCGCGAGACGCGGGCGTGCGCTTCGTCGAGCAGTTTGTGCACCTCGGCGTCTATCGTACGCGCGGTACGTTCCGAGTATTCGTGCTGTCCCTGCTGCGCCGGAACTTGTACGTTCAGGAACATCGACGGCGACTGCTGCTCGAACGTCGCCAGCCCCAGCCGCTTGCTCATCCCGTACTGGGTCACCATCAGGCGCGCCATGTCGGTCGCGCGCTGCAGATCGTTCTGCGCGCCGGTAGACACGTCGCCGAACACGATTTCCTCGGCCACCCGTCCGCCCAGCAG
>JBDZVW010000391.1:0-2828 GCA_040255885.1 Betaproteobacteria bacterium | reverse complement strand
TGGCGATGAGCCCCTGCCGCCCGCCCAGCATGATCACCATGAAGCCGACCACCACGCCCGGAAACGCCAGCGGCAGCGTCAGCATTGCGGTCAGCAGCGCGCGCCCGGGGAAATGATTGCGTGCCAGAAAAAGGCCGGCGATGCCGGAAATGATCACGGTTGCAACCGTGACGACGACCGACAGCGTGACGGTCGATACCAGCGCGTTGAAATAGCGTGCGTCGGTAATGATCGCGCTGTAGGCGGCGAGCCCGTGCGGGCCTTCTGCGCCCAGCACCGCAATGCGCGCCATCGGCAGCAGCCAGAACGCGCAGAATACGATCGCGGCCGGCGCCAGCAGCAGCGCCAGCCGCCCGACTTCACGCTTCATGCCGCTGGCGAATGGGTGCCGCCGTCAATGGACTTCGTTCAGATATTGGCCGAGCACGGCCTTCTGCACGGCCGCCATCTTCCCGTAATCGACAGTATGCGCGCGCGCGTAATCCTTCGCCGGCAGAAACTTCGCCGCTATGTCCTTCGGCATCGCGCTGGCAAACACCGGGCGCAGAAAGGCATTTGCCCACACCTTCTGGCCGGCGTCGGACAGCAGATAGTCGAGCACTTTCTTGGCTTCCTGCGGATGCGGGTCGTTTTTCACCAGCGCCATCACGTACGGCATTACCACGCTGCCTTCCTGCGGGATCACGAACGCGCACTCGCAGTGATCCTTGTACTTCGCGCGGTAGGCGTTGAAATCGAAATCGATCAGGATCGGAATCTCGCCGGACAGCACGCGCGCGTAAGACGTCTGCTTCGGCACGATCGGATGGTTTTTCTGCAGCGCCTTGAAGTAGGCGAGGCCCTTCGAAAAATCGTCGAGCGTCCCGCCCAGCGCAAGATTCGCCGCCACCAGCGAAACATAGCCGACTGCCGCGCTCGACGGATCGAGGTAGCCGACCATGCCATCATACTCCGGCTTCAGCAGATCCTTCCACGATTGCGGCACCGGCTTGCCGCCGAGCGCCGCAACGTTGACGAAAAAGCCGAGCGTGCCGGAATGGATTGCGAACCAGTAGCCGTCGGAGTCCTTCAGTCCGTTCGGAATCTCGTTCCAGCGCTTCGGCTTGTACGGCTGGGTCACGCCCAGCTTTTTGGCCTGGATGCCGAACGTCACACCAAGATAGACGATGTCCGCGACGGGACTGCCCTTTTCGGCGACGATCTGCGCCAGCGACTGGCCCGAATTCTTGTTGTCGTTCGGTACCGTGATGCCCAGTGCCTTCTTGATCATCTTGACCTGGGTGCCCCAGTCGGCCCATTCCGTGGGGCAGTTGTAACAAATCACCGTCTGCGCCGACGCCGGGCCCGCGAAAAACCACGCCCCGGCAGCCAGCACGGCAACCACTGCCAGTCGCTTGAACATTCGCATCCTCCTTTGATCGAATGGACTAAGATGTCAACGTTCTCCATTCAAGATATTACAGGATTTCCAGGATGACAAATCATCGTGTGTGGCCGCTGCGCGGCCTGGTAATCGGGCTGGTTGCCGGATGCCTGCTACAGGCCGCATACGCCCGCAATCTTCCGCTCGACAAGATCAAGCTGCCGCCCGGTTTCAGCATCAGTATTTTTGCAAACGACGTTCCGGACGCGCGCGAGATGACGCTGGGCGCAAAGGGCACGCTGTTCGTCGGCAGCCGCTCCGGCAACGTCTATGCGATCAGTCTGCATAACGGCAAACCCGGACGGGCCGTCACCATCGCATCGGGACTCGAAATGCCGGTTGGCGTCGCGTTCCGCAACGGGGCGCTTTACGTGTCGGCGGTGTCGCGCATTCTGCGCTTCGACGCCATCGAAGACCATCTCGATCACCCGCCGCGGCCGGTCGCGGTCAGCGACCGTTTTCCGACCGCCACGCATCACGGCTGGAAATTCATCGCGTTCGGCCCGGACGGCAAGCTTTACGTGCCGGTCGGCGCGCCGTGCAACATCTGTCAGCCAGACCCCGACCGTTATGCGAATATCATGCGCATGAATGCGGACGGCAGCCAGCTCGAAGTGTTTGCGCGCGGCATCCGCAATTCGGTCGGGTTCGACTGGGATCCGCGCACGAACAATTTATGGTTCACCAGCAACGGCCGCGACAATCTCGGTGACGACGTGCCGAGCGACGAGCTCAATCACGCGCCGCGGGCCGGAATGAATTTCGGCTATCCGTACTGCCACGCCAGCGACATTCCGGATCCGAAATATGGCAAGGAGCATGCCTGCTCGGAGTTCACGCCGCCGGTGCTCAAGCTCGGCGCGCATCTTGCGCCGCTCGGCATGCGTTTTTACACCGGCAAAATGTTCCCCTCTACTTATCGGGACAACATCTTCATCGCCGAGCACGGTTCGTGGAATCGCAGCACGCCGGTCGGCTACCGCGTGGTGCGCGTCGTTGTCACGAACAACCGCATCGTCGCTCACCAGCCGTTCGCCACCGGCTGGCTGCAGAATGGCGAGGCATGGGGTCGGCCGGCTGACGTCCTGGTGATGCCCGACGGCGCGCTGCTGGTGTCCGACGACCAGGCCGGAGTAATTTATCGCATCGCGTACAGCGGCGTCCGCTGAAACGCGGCATTTGGCATGCGCGAGTTTTCCCCTCCTTATCGAGGAGGGGCGTTCGCGAAGGCGAACGGGGTGGTGGGCGGCGCAGGAAAAACCGACCACCCCTTCCGCTTCGCTCCCTCCCCTCCTCATCCGAGGAGGGGAGAACGACATGCGTGAACGGTGCACGAGTCTCCCCTCCTTATCTGAACTGACCCCAAGAAATTGGACAAATAAAAGTTAAAGGTTCATCAAGGCCT
>JBDZVW010000067.1:0-10761 GCA_040255885.1 Betaproteobacteria bacterium | reverse complement strand
TTCTTTGCGCCTTCGCGCCTTTGCGGTTATCGCTTTTTTCTGCGTTTCCTCTGCGCCTCTGCGTCTCTGCGGTTGCAATGGTTTTTGAGAATTGCTTCCCGGCATTTTTATGCTCCGCTTGGCGCCTTGGTGGTTGAGCTTTCATCTCGCGCCGCGAAATCCTGCTCCAGCCATTGCAGCACGGTCTCGACGCGTGTGCCAGGCGCGGCGGCGCGATCGAAGCCCATCGCCAGAAAGCGCTGCTCGACTTCCACCCACGGCTGTTTGCCGACCACCAGATTGCCGCCGACGTAGATCAGGATGTCTTCCAGCCCGGCCTCGATGCAGAGATCGCGGAAGCCGCGGCAATCAAGCTCGCCCTGGCCGTAGAGCGAAGATACCAGGATGGCGTCGGCGGCGGTTTCGATCGCCGCCTGGATGAATTCCGGCGCCGGCGTCAGCGCGCCCAGCGTCACCACCTTGTAGCCCGCCTTTTCGAGCGCCATCGTCAGGACGCGGTTGCCGACGATATGCGTGTCGGCGCCAATGACGCCGGTGACGATGGTGCGGATTCGCGGCTCGGGCATTGTCTGCGGGGCGGCCATGTGCGTCCTGCTCAACAGATGAACGAGCCTATGGTAACAGCAAATAATTATCAGAGAATCAAAATTAATTTGACTTTTAGTTCATAAAACGTGAAGTTAAGCAAAGCGCGAATATCGATGAGTGGGTTGATTCATGAGTATGCGAAAACTGAAGGCGCTGATTGCGGTCGCCGATCACGGCAGCCTGGCGCGCGCGGCGCACGTGCTCAATCTGACGCAATCCGCGATCAGCATGCAGATCGGCGCACTGGAAGACGAGTTCGGCATGCGGCTGTTCGATCGCGGCCGCAAGCCGCTACGGCTGACCGCCGACGGGGTGGCGCTGCTGGAGCGGGCGCGCGAAGTCGTGCGGCTTTACGATGAGCTCGGCGAATCGCTGTCCGGCGCCGACCGTCTGTCGGGGCGGCTGGTCATCGGCGCCATCCCGGGCGCGCTGATCAGCATCATTCCGCGCGCGCTGGCGCGGCTCGCCGAACTGCATCCGCGACTGGCGGTGCGCGTTACGAACGGCATTTCGGAAACGCTTACCATGCAGCTCGTGCATGGCGAGCTCGACGCGGCCATCATCAGCGAGCCGCGCCGGCTGCCGGACCGGCTGGTGTGGCGGCCATTCGCGTCGGAACCGATCATGGTGATCGCGCCGCCCGGCGCGACGTATGCGGGCGATGTTGCGGCGCTGACATCGCTGCCGTATATCCGCTATAACCGCACGTTCTGGGTCGGCCGCATGATCGAGGCCGGGCTGCGCAGCCGCGGCATCACACTGCGTGCCGCGATGGAGCTCGATTCGCAGGAAACGATCGCACTGATGGTCCGACACGGGCTCGGCGTTTCAATCCTGCCGGTATGCGACACCGATCTCGATGTTTATGCAAACGTCACGCTGCTGCCGTTCGGCGAGCCGCCGTTGCACCGGCGCATCGGACTGGCCGCAGCGCGCAGCAGCTCCAAGGCGCGGCTTGCCGATGCGTTATTTGCCGAATTGCTGCGCGCCTCCGAGCAGGCGTCGCGGACACGCGGCACTTAGACATGGAACATTAATCGTTCACAAGGCCGTTTTGCTTTTATGGAAACCGAAATGGAAACCATCTCGTGGGATGACTTCACCCGGGTCGAATTGCGCGTCGGCCGTATCGTGAGTGCCGCGGTCTTTCCGGAAGCGCGAAAACCGGCCTATGTGCTGCGCGTCGATTTCGGCGAGGAGATCGGCGTGAAGAAATCGAGCGCTCAAATTACTCATCTCTATCGGCCGGAGGAACTGGTCGGGAAGCTGGTCGTCGGCGTAATCAATTTTCCCAAGAAGCAGATCGGGCCGCTGATGTCCGAGTGCCTGGTGACCGGATTTCACAATGAGCGCGGAGAGGTCGCCTTGTGTGTGCCGGACAAACTGGTTCCGTTGGGTGCAAAGCTTTTGTGAGCGATGTCGCGGTCGCGGCGGAGCCAAGTTAGTCTTCGGAGGTTACTTGACGTCACCCTGGAGATTTCCCCTCCTCGAATGAGGAGGGGTGGACGCGAAGCGGACGGGGTGGTGCGCGGCGAAAATTTCGGGTTCGGACGTATGTGTATTGTCTGTCCTTTATGGCCGGCGCTCACCGCCACATCACCACGCCCACCTGCGTCCATCTAATTTGTCGCGGAATAAACAAATAAAAACGCTTGCATATCGCATGACTGTGACATAGTTCTCATTATGTCGCGAGTTTTATTCGTAAAATAATAGTGGTATCGAAGAAATACCAATAACCGGCCGGCCTTGACCGGCGATGTCTTTCGGTCAATTTGCAAAAGGGGAGATTACATGTTTCGTCATGTGGGCGTATGCCTTGCTATTGCCGCGCTCGGCGGTTGTGCTACTTATGCGGCGCCTCGTTACACGGTGTCTGCGGATGATGTGGTTTCGTTGAGGGCTCTCGGCGGAAAAATGGTGAATGTTGGGAAATTCACGTCGACCAAACCAGGACTCAAGGAAATAGCGTGCCGCGCAGTCGGACCAATTACGACACAGGATGGTGAACCGTTTTCGGAATTCATTCGCAGGGCGTTGGCAGACGAGTTGAAAATCGCCGGCGTCTACTCGACTAATGCGGCGATCATGCTAACAGGTAATTTGAATTCAATCGATTTTTCGTCGGCGACGGGCAAGTGGGATTTGTCGCTGACTGTAAATTCCTCCAACGGAAAATCTCTAACGGCGACCGAGAACTACAACTACGCCACGAGTTATGCAGGTGTGACGGCTTGCAATCAGACTGCTCAGGCGCTGGTACCCGCCGTCCAGAATCTGATCGGGAAAATCATCGGGAATCCAAAATCCCGGACGCTGCTCGACTGAGCATCCGGACAGCATCTGATCAGTTGCCAGTGAATTGAAGTGAACGGGTACAGCACCGGCGTGGCTCGTTTTGTCCAGGTACGCCTGCGAACGATTGTCGAAGTCGTTGTTGTGCTGTTCGGGACGCTTGCAATCCACGCACAGGCGCAAATCGTCCCGGACGGAACGACCGCAACTATCGTCAACACGGCCGCAAACGGGAAGGTGACCGTCAATATTGCTCCGCCAGTCGCAGGTGTCAGCCATAACGCCTATTCGCGGTTCGATGTCACCAGAGCGGGCGCCGATTTCGTCAACGGTGCCCATGCGCGCACCATCGTCAACGAAGTAACCAGCAGCAATCCCAGCCTGATCGAGGGGCCGATTGCCGTCATCGGCCCGCGCGCGAATTTCATTCTCGCCAATCCGAACGGCATCACGATCAACGGCGGCAGTTTCATCAACACCGGACACGTCGCGCTGTCGACGGGAAAGGTCAGTTTCGATGATTTCGACGTCGCTCCGGGGTTGGTGCAGCGTAATGTCGTGCTGGACACCAGCAAGGGGCAAATCGAAATTGGCCGAGACGGGCTGTCCGGTGCATTGATCGATCTCGAACTGATCGCGAAACGAGTCAGTATCGACGGCCCGGTGACCAACGCGTTCACGTCGTCGAGTGCCATGGTGCGCGTAACCGCCGGCGCGTCACATGCGGAATTCAATACCAGTCTGTCGCCGGTCGACAATCTCACTCCGTGGGTGGGTTTTTCGACGCCGGACGCGTCCGATCCTGGTGCAACGCTGATTGACATTACGCCATTCGGCAGTCTGACGGCTGGCCGCATTGAATTGATGTTAACCGATCATGGGGCGGGCGTGCGCGATGCTGGAAAGGTTTTTGCCAATGTCGGAGACTTCACGCTGCTTGCATCGGGACGGCTCGAAATCGACGGCGGCAGTGTACGGGCAGCGCGTGACGTCGTGATCAGAAGCGGCGCCGTCACTGCGGGCGACGTTACCGCTACCGGCGCCGTACATGGATTGCACGGAGCGCTGATCCAGGCCGACGGCGGCAACGTCGATGTTGCCGCCGATGCCGGCGTGGAAATCACTGGCTCCGACGTCGTTGCCGCGGGCAGCGTCGCCGTTCACAGTGACGGATTCGTATTGGCGAACGATGGAACGGCCGGCTCCACGTTGGCCGCAGCAGGTGGGGGCGTGCTGATCGAGAGCGGTTCGGATATCACCAATACCGGCAGCCTGATTCAGGGCGAACGTCGCATTGACGGTGTCATGGCATCGAAAGGCGCTGTAACGCTCGATGCGGCGGGCAACATCGTCAATCAATCACCATCGCGGCACGTGCTGGGCGCGATTTTCGGCAGGCAGGGTAACGTGGAGCTTGCCGCCGGCGGCACTGTCACGAATCGATCAGCACGCATTCTGAGCAATGCGCAGCTCGACATTACTGCTGGTGGCTACGTATCAAATGAAATCGAACATGTGCCCGGTACCGATGAGGGGCAGCGTGTCGATTTTCATGATGACGACAGGCGCTGGCTGATCCTGACCGAGCGGACTTCCGGATTCGACATCGATTACGGAACTGTGCCGGCGCCCGGCCAACTCGCGTATCTCGTATCGGACACCGGTACCCGCATTTCAGGGCGGAACGTCACGAATCGCGGCGGCGATATCTTCTCTAACAACGGCAATGTTCAAATCGACGCGAAACGGAGCTTTACCAACGAAGCGGTGTTATCCGGCAGCGTTCATTTCGAGCGTTCCTGTCTGATTTTCTGCAGTACCGATGCATCGAGCACCGTGCAGAGCCACGGCGGCCTGATTTCGGCGGCCCATGATGTGATGATCAATGCCGGGACTCGCGCGCTCAATGTCGGAGGATTCGTGACGGCGCTCGGCGATATCGACATCGCCACGCCTGAAGCGATCGCGCGTGGCATGCCGGGCTACAGCGTCATCACTCGCGCGCGCGGCCTGAAGGCCTGGTTCGGCGACACTTGGGCACAGATCTACGCGGCCGATCAGGGAGGCGTATTCACCGCCGGCGGCCGTATACGAATCGCCGGCACCGCGATCGTGGATGGCGGCGCGTTCGACGGCAACTTGGGGCTGACAGCCGGCGGTATGGTGACCATCCGCAAACCGCAGCGTGATCCGGTGCTGCTGGCCGACCACGTTGGAGCAACGTCGTGGTTATGGAAATGAGGCCGTTTGCAATGTTGCTCGTCGCGCTCTGGATCATCGGCATCGGGCGTGCGATGGCGCAGGCCGTTTCGCCGCAACAGGATCCCGGTCAGCGGCTGTATGACGAGCAGCGGGCGCGCAAACGGCGGGAGCAGCTCGAACAATCCGCAGCACCGATCGCCGCCCCGAACGGCGGGCGATCGAATAACGCGGTTCCGCTGGACGCCGACGTCACAAGGGTGATCGAGCATGGTCCGACATTCGAAATCGACCATATCGACTTGCGCGGCAACACCGTTCTGCCGAGTGACGAGGCGAAAAAGATTATCGCGCCGTTTCTCCATCGCCGGCTTGGTGTCAGGCGCATCAATCTTTTGCTGCGTCGATTGACCAGCGCTTTCGTTCGCCGCGGATACATAACCACGCGCGCCTATCTCGGTCAACAGAATCTCGCGTCCGGCAGGCTGATCGTGACGATCGTGCCGGGGATGATAGAGGCTTTCCGCGTCAACAATCATGCACATCCCGATCGCGGCATACGCTGGGCATTTCCGACGCAAACCGGCAATACGCTCAAACTTGCCGACCTCGAACAAGGTGTTGATCAGATCAACCGGCTGCGTCGCAATCAGGCGGAGCTGCGAATTCTTCCCGGGCAAACGCCGGGCGGCTCGATAGTCGAGCTGACCAACCGACCCGGCAAGCGTTTCTATTACAACCTTGGCATGGACAACTACGGCAGCCGGACGACCGGCAGAACGCGTCTGCGTGCCGGTGTGGAAGCTGACAACGTACTGGGGCTGGAGGAGGCGCTTATGCTCGATTTCGTCGGCAGTCGGGACAGCAACGCAGTGCTCTTTTCGATGGCAGTACCGTACGGCTACAGCACTTTTTCGTATACCGCGTTCGCGTCTGAATTTCAGGAATTGATCGGGAACCTGGCACTGCTTTACGGCCGTACCGTGGGGCAGACGCTGGGCTGGAATCGGGTCGTGGTGCGTTCGCATGCCGATCTCGCGAGCGTCGATGCCACGCTTTCCGTGCGGCGGGCGGAACGTGAAGTGAATGACATCGTGCTTGCGCCACAGCGCCTGTCGGTAGTGCGCGTCGGTTATGACCAGGTCCACCGTTTTGCGACGGACGGTGGACCGGCGAGCGTTACGTTCGGCGCCGGCGTGTCGCGCGGGCTGACGATCCTTGATGCCAGCGAAGACCAATCCGGGATCCCGGACGACATTGCGCACAGCCAGTTCACCAAGTTGGATTTTGCAGCAGGCGTCACGTTGCCGCTGGGTCGGTTTGCCGGCGCATCGTGGCGGTATCGCGGCAACCTGACGGGACAATGGTCGCGTGTCGGATTGTTCAGCTCGGAACAGATGTTCGTCGGTGGAGCGGGCTCGGTGCGCGGATATGCAGAGGCTGCGGTTGCCGGCGATCGCGGTTTTGTCATGCGCGATGAACTATCGTGGCGGCGGCATGGCAGCGCCGCGCAGTTCGAAATTTCCGGGCACACGCTCTATCTCGAACCGTACTTGTTTCTTGATTTCGGCCAGGTGCAATACGCCGGTCAGCAGAGCTGGCAACGCGCTGCGGGTGCCGGTGTGGGCGTTCGTGCGCGGCTGCGCCGCCGGGACGATCGTGCAGCCGGTGCGCTGAGCGCGGAGCTGACCCTTGGCTGTCCGCTGCTGAAGCTTCCTGATTCGGACTCTGGAAACGCCGTGGTGATGGCGACGCTGAACTGGACATTCTAGACAGGGAGAGATTCGTGAGGGCGCGTTCAATACTGTTTGGCATCATGCTGGCCGCTGTTTCGTTCTTGTTTGTACAGACAGCATCACCAGAATCGCTTGCGCCGGACGTCGTTGCAAAAGTCAACGGCATAGCCATTTCAAAAGCGCAGCTCGATTACGCCGTGCACCGATCGAGTCTGCCGGATTCGCCGCAATTGCGCGCTGCGGTCAGAAATCAGCTCATCGCCCGCGAGTTGTTTCGGCAGGCTGCCGAAGGCAAGCATCTGGGCAATCGGCCGGAAGTCAGGAAGGCGGGAACAGAGGCGCGTGACGATGCGGAAATCATGATCTATCTGCACGATGCGATCAAGCCCCGGCCGGTTACACAAAAAGAGGTGCATGCAAAATACGACGCCCTCGTTGGCTCGCTTGGGAAAAACGAATACAAGGCGCACATTATTCGAGTGACCGACGATGCGACGGCGCATAAAGTGCTGGCCCTGCTCAAGGCCGGAACACCGTTCGGCACGCTGGCGCGGCAATACAGCGACGCGCCCAATCGTGTGCGCGGCGGCGAAATTTACTGGGTCAGTTTCAAGACGCCGCTGCTCAAGGGCAGGACACAGGGCATTCCATTACCGGTCGCACGGGCAATCGTTCACCAGCCGGCAGGCTCGGTTTCGGCGCATCCGATCGTATGGAACGGCGAGCGCTACCTGATCAAGGTCGATCGGGTGCGTCCGACGCGGATACCGGCGTTCAGCGAGGTCGCGCCGCGTCTCAAACGCATGCTCGAGCAGGTGGAGCTGCAGCGTGCCACGGCGCAATTGGTAGCCGGGCTGATGAAGCACGCGAAGATCGAACAATAACAGCAGTCGATGTGGGGAGACCAGTTGATGAAGAGGAGCGCCGGATGTGTGCCGTATCGTGCTTCTTGTCGCAAATATGGTGCGGATAAAAGATCGCTCTGGCACCGTATCGCAGTAGCGGCGATGATCGGCGTACTGGAACTGGCGCCGCTAGAAACCGGTCTTGCTGCGCCGATCGTTGATCCCGCGGCGCCCATCCGGTTTCGCCCGACCATCACGCACACCACCGGTACCGCAGATCCGGTGCCCGTAGTGAATATCACTGCCCCCAATGCCGCTGGTGCGTCGCTCAATCGCTACCGCAATTTCGATGTCGATGCTGCCGGCTTGATCCTGAACAACAGCCGTGTCGGCGGCGGCAGCCTGATCGGCGGCAATGTAGCAGCCAATCCGAACCTGGGCGCGCACGGTGCCAATCTCATTATCAATGAGGTGACTGCCTCGGGCGGCGCGTTCGCGAGTCATCTGGACGGAAGCCTCGAAGTCTTCGGTGACCCGGCGGCAGTCGTCATTGCAAACCCTAACGGCATCGCATGCAAGGATTGTTCGTTCATCAACGCACCCGGCGTAACGCTGACCACCGGGATACCGCAGTTTCTGAACATGCCGGGCGGCGGGACAACGAGCTTCGATAATGCAACGGCACTGGCGTTCGATGTGCAGTCGGGCCACGTGCAAATTGGCGATGGCAGTCCGGGTACTGTCGGAATCGACGGCACGGTCGGCCGTATCAATGTGATTGCACAAACGATCGGCGTTGACGCCCCGGTATATGCTGGCGGTCAGGCAAATCTGATCGCCGGCCGCCAGCTGGTGTTGCAAGCCAGTCCCGGTACGGGAGCACATGGTTCCGACTATCTGCTGATTCCCGATACGGCGACGGGCGCCGCGCAGCACGGCGTGGCAATCGATGCGACCGCGTTTGGTGCACTCACCGCCGGCCAGATCAAGATCATTGCCAATGAGAACGGACTGGGCGTTCGCGCTGATGGCGCGCTGGCTGCGTCCGCGGCGGATCTGACGATCTCCGCCGATGGCGGCGTGCACGTTGGCCGAATGTATGCAAAGCAGGATGTCGCGGTCGATGCGGCCGGCCGACTCGACGCCACCGGCGATATCGTCGCGCAGCGCGATGTGGCGTTGAATGCAAAAAATGATCTGGTGACCGACGGCAAACTGACCGCGGGGCGGGATCTGGTTCTCGAATCAAACGGAGATATCGAGGGCAACGGTGATCTTGCAGCGAAGCGCAACTTCGCGTTCGACGCTGGCGGTGCCGTGAATGAAAGTGGTGCGATCACTTCCGGCGGCGAACTGATGATCGCGGCACAGCAGGATGTTGCGCTGACCGGAACGACGAGTGCCGCTGACATAGCGGATCTCCACATCAATGGCGACCTCGCGTTCGGCAACGTCGAAACGTCCGGCGGGTTTAATGCTGCGGCGACAGGCAGCATTACGGTTGGCGGGGAACTTGAAACCGGCGCTTCGCTTACCGTCGCCGGCGGGCGTGACGTGAGCCTCGGCAAGGTTACGGCCGTTGGCGATGCTGCTGTTACGTCGGAGCACGGCCAAATACAGTTCGACGGTGACTTACTTGCAGGTGGCGATGTGGCCGCCAGCGCCGACACTACGCTGACAGCGACCGGTGATATCAGCAGTCTCGGCAATCTGGATCTGGACGCTGATCACGGCGACATCGTTTCGGACGGGCATGTCGCGGCCAGTAAAGATGTCACGATTACAGCCGCCGGCGATGTACGCCTGCAGCAGGGAGCATCCGCTGAACAAAACATGGCTCTGGCCGGTGCCGCTGTATCAAACCTCGGCACGCTGAACACCGGACAGAATCTCGTTATTACCGCGTCAGGCGATTTGGCCGGTGGACACATTGCTGTATCGGACAACGCACGTTTATCCGGCGCCGATGTCGCGCTCGGCGACACGCAGATTGGCGGCGATCTCGCCGTGGATGCACAAAAATCACTGACCAACAGTGGAAATCTTGCGGTGAAGCGCAATGTGGCGCTCGACGCAGATGACGATTTCGTCAATGCCGGCCAGATCAGCAGCGGCGCCAGCTTGAGCGTTGATGCCGCCACCCTCACCAATCAGGCCGACGCCGGTCTGACTGCACTGGACAGCGCATCATTTGACGCTCAAAACATCCACAACGCCGGATCAATTTACGGCAAAACGGTCAATCTCAGGGCGGCGGCCGCACTCGATAACGACAATGGCAGCCTGCTGGCACAGGACGACCTGAGTGTTACTGCGGCGGCATTGGCCGGTAACCGGGACGGAACAATTGCTTCTGAAAATGACACAATCGTCGCGCTGCATGGGGCCGGTGCGCCGCTTAACAATAATGGCGGCCAAATTCTTGCCGCGCGCGATCTCACGTTGTCGTTGCCGCAAGCCATTTTCGACGCATCCGACGGCAATATCGGCACGCTCAATCCTGGCGGCAATCTCACAATCGACGCACGCGCGTTCAGCAACAACAGGGAATGGCAAGCGCCCGGTAACGCACTGACGCTTGATCTTACGCAGGCGTTTACCAATTCCGGCGTATTGAAGCAGTCCGGTAACCTCGTGATCACAACGTCGGGCGACATTACCAACAACGGAAAAATCGTTTCCGATGCCGATGTTACATTAACGGCAGCGCAGATCATCAATCGTGACCTCGTCCATGCTGATGGCAAACTCGCGCTTGGGGGCAGCATCGGGAACAGCGGTACGCTCGAGGCGGCCGGCGATGTGTCCGTGCACGGTCCCGCCTTTGACAACGCTTCAGGCATCACCCAGGCCGGCGGCGATCTTGATGTTGATGTCACCGGGGTGCTTGATAATGTTGCGGGCCTGTTTCAGGCCGGGGGCGATATCGATCTCCGCGCCGCCCAGATCAGCAATGATCGAGCGGCACCGATCACGACCGTTCTCACTGCAAAAGTTGCTGACGATCCGCTGCTGCTTTCCACCGTAATCGGCACGAGTGATTTGCATTACTCGCCGGACTGCGACAGCGACGGCACTTGTGATCCGGATTGGGACAA
>JBDZVW010000390.1:0-2834 GCA_040255885.1 Betaproteobacteria bacterium | reverse complement strand
CATCGCTGGTGATGGCCGCGAAGAACGTGCCGGGTGCGATACACGAGCTGCTGGCGCCGTTCGCGAAACACCAGGTCAGTCTCACCAAGCTCGAATCGCGGCCTTCGCGCACCGGGCTGTGGGAATATTTTTTCTACGCCGATCTCGAAGGCCATCAACAGGACGGCCGCGTCGCGAAGGCGATGGCCGAAGTGCAGCGCAAGGCATCGATGGTGAAAAACCTCGGCTCGTATCCGGCGGCGGCTGCATAGCGCGGTAATCGAAATCACGGCGGGCCGTGTGTGCGCCAGCCGTTCAATATTTACACTGATCATGGACATCTGCGATTTAGCTCCGTCTTACGTCCGCGCAATAGCGCCCTACCAGCCGGGCAAGCCGATCTCGGAGCTGGCGCGCGAGATGGCGCTGGACGAGGACGGCATCATCAAGCTCGCTTCGAACGAAAATCCGATCGGCATGAGCCCGCTGGCACGCGCCGCCGGCGACGCGGCGCTGGACGACATCGCGCGCTATCCGGACGGCAACGGCTTCGAGCTCAAGGAAGCGCTGGCGGCGCGCTACGGCGTGGCGCCGGAGTGCATGGTGCTCGGCAACGGCTCGAACGACGTGCTGGAACTCGCGGCGCGCGCGTTTCTGGTGCCGGGCAGTGCGGCGATCTACTCGCAGCACGCGTTTGCCGTTTATCCGCTGGTGGTGCAGGCAATGGGCGCGACCGGCATCGAAGTACCGGCAAAACAATTCGGCCACGATCTGGCGGCGATGCGGCAGGCGATCACGGACGATACCCGCATCGTGTTCATCGCGAATCCGAACAATCCGACCGGTACGCTGGTTGCGCCGGATATGCTGGAGGCGTTCATCGCGGACGTGCCGCGCACCGTGCTGATCGTGGTGGACGAGGCGTACCACGAATATCTGCCGCCCGATCTGCAGTCGGACAGCATCGAGTGGCTGAACCGCTATCCGAATCTGGCCATCACGCGCACGTTCTCGAAGATCTACGGCCTCGCGGGGCTGCGTGTCGGCTATGCGTTTGCGCATCCCAGGGTTGCGGATCTGATGAACCGCGTGCGGCAGCCGTTCAACGTCAACAGCCTGTCGCTGGCCGCCGCGGCTGCGGCGATTCGCGACAATGCGTTTGTGGCGAGAAGTCACGAACTGAACCACAGCGGGATGCGCCAGATCACCACCGGCCTCGAAACGCTGGGCCTGGATTACATTCCGTCGTTCGGCAATTTCGTCAGCTTCCGCGTGCCCGACTGTGCCGGCGTCTATCGCCGGCTGCTGCGGCTGGGTGTGATCGTGCGCCCGATTGCGAGCTACGGCATGCCCGACTATCTGCGCGTGACGATCGGCCTCGAGGAAGAAAACCGGCACTTTCTCGAAGCGCTGGCGCAGGCGCTGCCGTCGTCGGCATGAACGGCGGCACACGCAAACCGACGGCGCGTGGATTGCGCGTGAACAGGCTGGCGGTGCTCGGGGTCGGCCTGATCGGCGGTTCCGTCGCACTGGCGCTGAAGCAGGCGCGCATGGTGCGCCGGGTGTCCGGATTCGGCCGCACCCGCCGGAACCTGGCGCATGCGTTGCGCTCCGGCGTGATCGACGAGATCGCGACCACACCGGCGCAGGCGGTGGCGGGTGCCGACCTGGTGCTGATCGCGACGCCGGTCGGGCAGATGCCGCAGCTGATGGCGCAGATCGCACCGCATCTGGCGCCCGATGCGGTGATTACCGATGCCGGCAGCACCAAGCAGGATGTCATTGCCTGCGCGCGCCGGCATCTCGCACGGCATCTGGATCGTTTCGTCCCTGGCCATCCGATTGCCGGCGCCGAGAAAAGCGGCGCCGCAGCTGCGCAGCCAACGCTGTTTCGCGACCACAACGTGATATTGACACCCGATGACGCGACTGCCGCCGCCGCGGTGCGCAAGGTGACGGCACTGTGGCGCGCGACCGGTGCGACAGTCAAAAAAATGGACGCGCAGACGCATGATCGCCTGCTGGCGCTGGTCAGCCATCTGCCGCATGTATTGTCGTACGCACTGGTGGACGATGTTGCATCACGCGGCGACGCCCGCCGCATATTCGGATTCGCCGCCGGCGGCTTTCGTGATTTCACCCGCATCGCCGGCAGCTCGCCGGAAATGTGGAGCGATATCTGCGTCGCGAATCGCGACGCGCTGCTGGTGGAATTGGGCGTTTATCAAGAGCATCTCAATAATCTGCGGCGCCTGATCAAGGCCCGTGATCGTGGCGGACTGGCCGACGTGTTCGAGCAGGCGCGGGAGGCGCGGAAGAAATGGCTAGTGAGGCAGGATTGAGGATTGAGGTAACAGGATCGAGGGAAATTATCCGGCGCGCTGCACGCGCCGCATGCTTTACTCAATCCTCAATCCTCAATCCTCAATCCTGAGTTCCTGTGGACTACCTCATCCACCCCGGCGGCGCATTGCGCGGCCGCATCCGTGTTCCGGGCGACAAGTCGGTTTCCCATCGCAGCATCATGCTGGGCGCGATCGCGGACGGCATGACGCACATCAGCGGTTTTCTCGAGGGCGAGGACGCGCTGGCGACGATGGCGATTTTCCGCGCGATGGGGGTGCGCATCGACGGCCCGGATCATGGCGACGTAACGGTGCATGGCGTCGGCCTGCATGGACTGAAGGCGCCGCACACCATTCTCGATTGCGGCAACTCCGGAACCGCGATGCGATTGCTGACCGGCCTGCTGTGCGGCCAGCGTTTCGACTGCGAGCTGACCGGTGACGACAGCCTGCGGCGGCGGCCGATGCGGCGCATCGCCGATCCGCTGTCGCGCATGGGCGCGCGCATCG
>JBDZVW010000066.1:6413-10815 GCA_040255885.1 Betaproteobacteria bacterium | reverse complement strand
ATCTGATGGAAGTGCGCCATATCGAAACGGCGCCGATTCTGGAAACCGGTCCGATCAATCCGCCGTAATTCGACGGCGTCGCGTTTTTGATTTCATCCTGCACCGGAGCGTCGAGCGCGGCGCTGCGGATGCCAACTTCGTCACCCTGGAGAACTCGAGTGAACGATTGTGTTTTAACCCAGCCGCGCTCGGATCCGTCGACGATGGTTCTGCGCGAACCACGGCTCGACGACGGTCAGCGAATCAGGCAATTGATCGACAGATGCCGGCCGCTCGATCCGAATTCGACGTACGCCTATCTGCTGCTGTCGCATCATTTCGCCGGCACCTGCGTGGTGGCGGAACGCGCTGGACAGTTGCTCGGTTTCATTTCGGGCTACGTCGAGCCGCGGCAGCCGGACACGCTGTTCGTGTGGCAGGTCGCGGTCGACCCCGCGGCGCGCGGACAGGGGGTGGCACTGTCGATGCTGCGCGAGTTGATGCGGCGCGACGAGTTGCATGAACGAATCATGTTCATGGAGGCCACGGTGACGCCCGACAACGATCCGTCGCGCCGCATGTTCGGCAAACTAGCGCGTGCGCTGGGTGCGCCGTACAACGAATCGGACTTCATCGGCACAACCCTGTTCGGCGGCGAGGCACATGAAGAAGAACGTCTGGTCCGCATTGGTCCGATCCCTATCAATCACAATGGAGGTAAGCGTTTATGAGTGCTTGTGATCTGCAGATTTTTGGACGGCTCGAATCGGAGGTGCGCGGCTACGTCCGCTCGTTTCCGACGCTGTTCGACAAGGCGCGTGAAGCGATCCTGATCGACCAGGCCGGCAACCAGTACATCGATTTCTTCGCCGGCGCCGGCACACTCAACTATGGACATAACAATCCGCTGCTGAAGCGCAAGCTGATCGATTACGTGGCCGGGGATGGACTGGTCCACGGCCTCGACATGGCGACAGTGGCGAAAAAGCGTTTCATCGAAACCTTCGAGCGTCTGGTCCTGGAGCCGCGCGGCATGCGCTACAAGCTCCAGTTCACCGCGCCCACCGGCACCAACAGCGTCGAGGCGGCGTTGAAGCTGGCGCGCCAGGTGAAGGGGCGCAGCAACGTGGTGGCGTTCACCAATGGTTTTCACGGCGTGTCGGGCGGCTCGCTCGCCGCCACCGGCAATTCCAAGTTCCGCGACGCGGCCGGCTTCCCGCTGTCGAACACGACATTCATGCCGTATGACGGTTATCTCGGCAGTGGCATCGATACCACCGAATTCCTTGAGCAGATGGTGGTCGACCGCAGCAGTGGCGTCGATGCCCCTGCCGCGGTAATCGTCGAGACGGTGCAGGGCGAAGGCGGCGTCAACGTCGCCAGCGCCGAATGGCTGCGCGCGCTGGAGCGGGTGTGCCGCCGTCACGACATGTTGCTGATCATCGACGACATCCAGGTCGGCTGCGGCCGCACCGGAACCTTCTTCAGCTTCGAGGAAGCGGGCATCCGTCCCGACATGGTGACGTTGTCGAAATCGATCAGCGGCTACGGGCTGCCGATGGCGCTGACGCTGATCCGGCCGGAGCTCGACATCTGGCAGCCGGGCGCGCACAGCGGAACGTTCCGCGGCCACAATCTTGCGTTCGTGACGGCCGCCGAAACGCTGGTGCGCTATTGGACCACGGACGAATTTGCCAGGGATGTGGTGAAGAAGGGGCGCAGTCTCCGGCTGTGGCTCGAACACATCGCGCGCGATTATCCGCAGGGCGGCTTTACCGTGCGCGGCCGCGGCATGATCCAGGGGCTGGTGGCTGCGGAGCCGGAGCTGGCGCAGAAGATCAGCGAGCGTGCGTTTGCGAACGGGCTGATCATCGAGACGTCCGGAGCGCAGAGCGAAGTGCTGAAATGCCTGCCGCCACTGACCATCGAGGAAGCGCAGCTGCAGGCGGGATTGAAGCTGCTCGAGCAGAGTGTCGCCGAAGCGCTGGACGTGCCGCTGGCCGAACCCGGCAAGGTGCAGGTGCTGCGGGCGGGAGGTGCGCGATGATCGTCCGCAACAGTTTCGATCTGATCGGCACCGAGCGCGAGACAGTGGTAGAGACGTGGGCGAGCCGGCGCATGCTGCTGAAAAAGGACGGCATGGGATTCTCGTTCCACGAAACGATCATCTTTGCCGGCACCGAAACGCTGATCTGGTACAAGCATCATCTGGAAGCGGTGTATTGCGTCGAAGGCGAGGGCGAGGTCGAACTGATCCCGGAGGGCCGGGTGATCAAGATCGAACCCGGCGTGATGTATGCGCTCAATCAGCACGACAAGCACTATCTGCGTGCGAAGACGCAATTGCGGCTGGTGTGTGTGTTCAATCCGCCTCTGACGGGTGCGGAAACGCATGACGCGGAGGGGGTTTATCCGGCGGAAACGACCGCCGCGGGAGCTTGAGTAGCGATGGTCCAGTCAGTACAAGGAGGCGCAACGATCATGACAGTGATTACCGACGTTTATCCGTCCCGGGTCGGCCGCGAAGCGGCGATTCTGATGCGGCAGGATCCGGTCGTGTGGCCGGGCAAGAAGCCCGCGTCCGCGCTCAGCCGCGAGCAATTGAAAGCCTACAGCGACGACGGTGCCATCCTGCTCGAACGCGTGTTCTCGGAGAAGGAGGTCGCGGCGCTGCGCAAGGCCATCGACGACATGACCGAAGACCCGGACATCCGCCAGCGCGACGAAACCATCGTCGAACCCGGCAGCGGCACGGTGCGCTCGATCTTTCTGGTGCACCGGTTGAATGACGTGATCCGCCGTCTCGCGGCCGACCGGCGCATTGCCGACGTCGCGCGCCAGATTCTGGGTAGCGACGTTTACGTTCACCAGTCGCGTGCCAATCTGAAGCGCGGTTTCGAGGGCCAGGAATTCTACTGGCATTCGGACTTCGAAACCTGGCATATCGAGGACGGCATGCCGCGCATGCGTGCGCTGAGCTGCTCGATTCTGCTCGACGACAACAATGCGTTCAACGGTCCGCTGATGGTGGTGCCGGGGTCGCACCTGAACTACGTGTCCTGCGTCGGCGAAACGCCGCGCGACCATTACAAGGAGTCGCTGAAGAAGCAGGTGTACGGCACGCCGGATCACGACAGCCTGCGCTTCCTGGTCGAGCGTGGCGGTATCCGCTCGATGACCGGGCCGGCCGGATCGGTGGTGTTCTTCGACTGCAATACGATGCACGGCTCGAACCGCAATCTGTCGCCGTATCCGCGCAGCAACATTTTCTTCGTTTACAACAGCGTCGAAAACCGTCTCGATCCGCCGCATCACGGGCTCGATCCACGCCCCGAATACATTGCGGCGCGCGACGACTGCGAGCCCTTGATGTCGGTGGAGTCGAATCGCCTTAAACTGGTATAAGGCGGAACAAGGACGGCTGATCGATGGACGAGGATCGGCGTCGCGCGTTGCGGCTGATTGCCGGCGGACTGGGCGCCGGCGCGCTGACATTGTCCGGCTGCTCGCGCTCCGGCGAGTCGGATGCCGCGAAGAGCACGCTGCAGCGGATGAAGGACAGCGGCACGGCGCGCATCGGTTATGCGAACGAGGCGCCGTTTGCCTACCTCGACGTGCAGACCAGCGAGCTGACCGGCGAGGCGCCGGAGATTGCGCGCGTGATTCTGCAACGCATGGGCATTCCGAAGATCGAAGGCGTGCTCACCGAATTCGGCGCGCTGATTCCAGGCCTCAAGGCGAAGCGTTTCGACATCATCGCCGCCGGCATGTACATCCTGCCGCAGCGCTGCCAGCAGATCGCGTTCTCCAACCCGACCTACGGCATCGGCGAGGCGTTCATCGTCAAGGCCGGCAACCCGAAGGATCTGCACAGCTTCGCCGACGTTGCGCATGATGCCGGCACCACGCTCGGCGTCGTCACCGGCGCAATCGAACGCGGCTATGCGAAAAAGACCGGGGTACCGGACGACCGGGTCAAGGTGTTTCCGGATGCGGCAAGTGCGCTGGCCGGCGTCGAGTCGGGACGCATCGACGCCTATGCCGGCACCAGCCTCACGATGCGCGATTTGCTGAGCAAGACCGGCAAGGCCGACGTTGCGCTGGCCGCGCCGTTCACCGACCCGGTGATCAACGGCAAGTCGGTGCGCGGCTACGGCGCATTCGGTTTCCGCAAGACGGATCACGAGCTGCTCAAGCAGTTCAACGAGGAACTGGCCAACTTCATCGGCACGCCGGAACACCTGAAGCTCGTCAGTCCGTTCGGCTTCACGCGCGAGGATCTGCCCGGTAACGTCACCGCGGCGCAGTTGTGCAAGGGGTAGGTAGAATAAGATATTGCGGTCCACTTCACGCATGAACTTTCTCAGTTAAAACGGACGCCAAGAAGTGATACTGTGATTGCAGCCCGGAGGTTCGCATGCAA
>JBDZVW010000066.1:0-6313 GCA_040255885.1 Betaproteobacteria bacterium | reverse complement strand
TCCCCTCCTCAGATGAGGAGGGGTGGACGCGCAGCGGACGGGGTGGTCAGGGTGCGCCAGCGCACCAAGCAGCCGGCGCCTGATTGAGGTGCCGGCTTTTCTGCACCGGGATGGTGCGCGTGGCATCCGTATGCTCGAAAGCGGTGCGCCGAAGGTTCCGGCGATCCTGTTGCCCGAGATGAAAATGAAGCTGTATTAAGCACTTGACGTTCTGGAATGCATTTTGCGCATACGTATTCCAAAAATAAGGAGACGCTATGCACAATCTGCAGACCAGCAGCGACGTATTGTTCCTCCTGCTGGGTGCCATCATGGTGCTCGCAATGCACGCCGGATTCGCCTTTCTGGAGCTGGGAACGGTGCGCCGGAAGAACCAGATCAATGCGCTGGTCAAGATTCTCGGCGACTTCGCGGTTTCGACCGTGACCTATTTCTTCATCGGCTACAGCGTCGCGTACGGCATTGATTTCTTTACCGGTGCGCAAACACTGGCGGCGGACAACGGCTACGGGCTGGTGCGGTTTTTCTTTCTGCTGACGTTTGCTGCCGCGGTGCCGGCAATCATTTCGGGCGGCATTGCCGAGCGCGCGCGCTTCAACCCGCAGCTTGCGGCCACCTTTCTGCTGGTCGGCTTCGTCTATCCATTCTTCGAAGGGATCGCGTGGAACGACCGCTTCGGCATACAGGGATGGTTCGCCGTTGCGTTCGGTGCGAAATTTCACGATTTCGCCGGCTCCGTCGTGGTGCACGCGATGGGCGGCTGGATCGCGCTGGCGGCGGTGCTGCTGATGGGGCCGCGGCGCGGCCGTTACACGAAAGGCGGTGTGGTCGCGCATCCACCGTCGAGCATTCCGTTTCTCGCGCTCGGTGCGTGGGTGCTGTCGGTCGGCTGGTTCGGATTCAACGTCATGTCGGCGCAGACCATCGATCATATCGACGGACTGGTTGCGATCAATTCGCTGATGGCGATGGCCGGCGGCACGCTGGGTGGGCTGGTCGCCGGCCGCAACGACCCGGGTTTCGCTCACAACGGACCGCTCGCCGGGCTGGTCGCAATCTGCGCCGGCTCGGATGTGATGCACCCGATCGGGGCGCTCGTCACCGGCGCGATTGCCGGGGCGCTGTTCGTCTACATGTTCACGTTGACACAGAACCGGCTGCGCATCGATGACGTGCTCGGCGTGTGGCCGCTGCACGGCTTGTGTGGCGCGTGGGGCGGCATTGCGGCCGGGATCTTCGGCCAGAAATTTCTCGGCGGCGTCGGCGGCGTGTCGTTCCTGTCACAATTGTGCGGCACGCTGCTGGGAATTGTCATCGCGCTGATCGGCGGCGCGCTGGTCTACGGCGCGCTGAAATACAGCGTCGGCATCCGGCTCGACCCCGAGCAGGAATTCAACGGCTCGGATCTGAGCATCCACCGCATCAGCTCGACGCCGGAGAAGGAGATGAGCGGCTCTTTGTAAGTAAGGCGTGAGGGGTGAGGAGTGAGGTGTGAGGAGCTAAAGTATTCGGCGCGCGTCGCGCGCCGCATTATTCTCACACTTCAGAAACGGCTGGTACCACGCGTAAGTTTTGCCGCGCGAAACGCTGAAATTCGACCTCCTCACCCCTCACGCCTCACTCCTCACGGTTCCGAAACCGCGCCGTCGCCGTCATCGCACAATTGCCGTTCGCGTCGGCGGTCCACAGGTCAGCGTGAGTGCCGTCGGACGACGGCGTGCCGTTCACCGTGAACGTCTGCGGATGGAACAGCGGGGCGCGCGCGCGGTAATCGAAGTGTGTCAGTGTCTGTTGCGGCGCGTGGTGGCGGCACAAGTCGAGCAGCAGAATGGTCTGCAGCGGCCCGTGTATCACGAGTCCCGGATAATGCTCGACGCGCGTGGCGTACTCCGGGTCGTAGTGAATGCGATGGCCGTTGAACGTAAGCGCTGAAAAACGGAACAGCAGCACCGGATCGGACACGACTTCGCGCCGCCACTGCGCTTGCGCCGGCGCCGGCTCACGACGCGGTGGCGCGCCAGCGGCCGTTGCCGCCTCGCGGTAGACGATGTCGTGGTCCTCGATCACCGCGACGCCGTGTTCGCCGGATACCGTGTGGCGCACGGTAACAAATACCATGTCGCCGCTGCGGCCGCGCTTCGGTTCGATCAAAATGATCTCCGAATCGCGGCGTATCGTCTCGCCGGTCCGCAGCGGCCGGAGGAATTCGAAGCGGCCGCCGGCCCACATGCGGCGCGGCAGCGCTACCGGCGGCAGGAAGCCGCCGCGCCGCGGATGGCCGTCTTCGCCGAGCTGCGATTGCGGCGCGGTGTCCAGAAAATAGAGCCAGTGCCAGCCGGCCGGCAGCGGGGTGCCCGCCGCCGGCTGCACGTTGCCGATATCCAGCGTCGCGGCCAGCGCGGCCGCCGGCCACACCGCCGCCACGTCATCGCGGCTGTCGCGGCGGCCGATCCAGTCACTTAAGCCGGCGCCGTGTCCTGCTGCGGAAACATGCTCCGCACTGCTCAATTCAGCTCCCTTTCAGGTCGTGCACTTCGGGGAAGTATACGTCCTTCCAGGATTTCGGATCATGCTTGATGATGCCGATCTTGTTCATGAAATCCGCCGCATGCTTGATTCCCTGCGGCTTCATCGTGACGTGGATCTGCGGATCGTCCAGCATCTTCAGGATGAACTCCGGCTTCATCTTGCTGTGCAGATCCTCGACGTAGATTTCGGCAGATTTTTTTTTGTTGGCATTGATGAACTCCGTCGCTTCCTTCTGCGCGTCGTAAAACGCCTTGTAGACCTTCGGGTTGTCCTTGCGCATCGCGCTCGTCGTCCACGTCGTCAGAAAGGTCGCCGTGCCAGTGATGTCGTACGAATTGAGTATGGTGTGGATGCCCGGATGCTCGAGCTCCATGTACTGGTACGGCGGCGACGTGAACTGCGCGGTGACGGTGTGCTTCGACAGCAGCGCGTCCATGCCGGCCGGGTGCGGCAGGTTGACCATGATGGAGTCGAAGTGGCGGTAGTTGTCCTGGCCGTAGATTTTCGCCGCGGCCATCCACAATACGACGGTCTCGATCGACGAGCCGGCACCGGCAATGGCGATACGATCCTTGTCGGTGAAATCCTTGATCGACTTGACCTTCGGATCGTTGGTGTTGATGAACATCGGCATCGAGGACAGCGCTGCGACGCCCTTCACGTCCTTGTGGCCATGCGTCTTGTCCCACATGATGAGCAACGGCCCGACGCCGCCGGCCGCAAAATGCAGGCTGCCGGACAGCAGCGCGTCATTCATCGCCGCGCCATTCGCGAGCCGCGACCACACCACCTTGGTGTCCTTCAGTCCTTCCTGTTTCAGATGTTTTTCGATCAGCTTGTTGTGTTTCATCACCGTGAGCGGCAGGTAGCCGATACCGTACTGCAGCGCGACCTTCACTTCGCTCAGCGCCGCGGCGGCATTGGTGACGGCGCCCACAGTCAGCGTCAGAGTTGCGGCAATTCCAATCAGCGTTTTGCACTTCATCGTGTATCCTCCGTTGATGGCTGCTTCAAAATGACGGCGTTTCGTGCCGCCGCTGTTTTTTTGTTGTTATCCGGTTACGGGCGCACGCCGATTTTCGGCCTGGGTCCCAATGTCGTCCTGAGCCGCGCCTGCGCCGCGTCGAGAAAGCGGCACAAATAGGGGCGCGTGTCGCGCGGGTCGATCACGTCCTCGACCGCGAACGCCTCCGCCGTCAGGAACGGCGACGCGAGCGTGCGCAATTCCGCTTCGATCTCGGCCTGGCGTTGCGCCGGGTCCGGCGCCGCGGCGATCTCGCGGCGAAACGCCGCGGCAACGCCGCCTTCGACCGGCAGCGACCCCCACTCGGCGGACGGCCACGCGATCTTGAAATCGGTGCCGATCTTGTCAGTGGTGCCCATACCCGCCATGCCGTAGCACTTGCGGATCACGACGGTCAGGATCGGCACGCTGACCTGCAGCGCCGCGTACACCGTGCGCATGCCTTCGCGCAGCGTGGCCGCCGCTTCGGCCTGGCTGCCGACCATGAAGCCCGGCACGTCGACCAGGAAGATCAGCGGAATGTGGAAGGTGTCGCACAGCTCGATGAAATGCGTTTGCTTGCGCGCCGATTTCGCGTCCATCGCGCCACCCAGCATCATCGGGTTGTTCGCGATGATGCCGACCGTGCGGCCGCTCATGCGGGCGAGACTGGTGATCACCGAGCGGCCGAACGTCGGCTGGATTTCGAACACCGAATCACGATCGACGATCATGCCGAGCAACTTGCGCATGTTGTAGGGCTGGCGCCGTTCGCGCGGCACGATCTTCAGCAGCGCTTCGTCGCGTCGGTCCGGCGGATCGTCACACGGAATTGCGGGCGGCAGTTCCCACACGTTCTGCGGCAGATAACCGAGAAAACGCCGGATCGCATCGAAGCACTCGGCTTCGGACTCGACGCCGTTGTCGACGGTGCCGGCGATGTCGACCGCCATGCGCGCGCCGCCAAGTTCTTCCTTCGACAGCTTTTCGCCGAGCGAGCGTTCGACCACCGGCGGGCCGGCGGCGAAAATCTGGCTGGTGCCGCGCACCATCACCGACCAGTGCGACAGGATCGCGCGGCCCGCGGGACCGCCGGCCGCGGTGCCGAGCACGGCGCTGACCACCGGCACGATACCGAGCAGCTCGACCGAGCGCTCGAAGCCGTGCACACCCGGAAACACGGTGTAGCCGCGCCTGCGCGCCGACGTGACGGTGCCGCCGGCGCCATCGATCAGGTTGATCAGCGGGATGCGGTAATTCGCGGCGAGATCCTCGATGAAGCCGCCCTGTCCGCCCTTGCGCCGGCTGCTGCCCCAGCTGGTGCCGCCGCGTACCGTGAAATCCTCGCCGCCGACCGCGACCGGACGGCTGTTGATCGTGCCGACGCCCATCACGTACGGGGCCGGCGTCACGTGCGTGACCTTGCCGTCGGCGTAGGTCGCGGTGCCGGTGAGCTTGCCGACTTCCTGCAGCGATCCGGTGTCGAGCAGCGCATCGATGCGCTCGCGTATCGTCAGCCGACCCTGGTCGTGGTGGCGCCGCACCGACTCTTCGCCGCCGAGCTGCTCGGCCCAGCGGTGGCGCTGTACGATTTCGTCGGCTTCGGGTTTCCAGGACATATATTGCGTTTCCGTCTTAACAGGTGGTGGGCCACGCGGCCATCAGATGCTTGCCGACGCCGTTCGAGCGCCGCAGCCGGTGCACGTCGAGCATGCGGATCAGGTAGTCGCGCGTGTGATGCGGCGCAATCACGTCCTGCACCGCGTAGATCGACGCAATGTCGTAAACCGAATTGTCGCGCTGCATTTTGGCGCGTGCATCGTCGAAGCCGGGATCGCCCGGCTTGAGGCCGAATACCACCGTCACTGCGTAGTTCGGATCCATGAAGCTCACTTCGGCCGTGGGCCACGCCACGAATTCATCGGAATTGCGGCCGCCGCCCATGTTGATGTATGCCTGACCGTAACTCTTGCGCACCAGCACGGTGAGCTTGGGCACCGTCACCAGCGACAGCGCGTTCATGAAGTTCATGATCATCGCCGGCGCGCGCTTGCGCTCGGCTTCGACGCCGATCGCAAAACCCGGCGTATCGACGAACATCACGATCGGGATGTTGTACGAATCGCACAGCACGATGAAGCTGGTGATCTTCTGGCAGGCATCGGCATCCAGCGCACCGCCCTTGAACAGCGGATTGTTCGCGATCAGTCCGACCGACTGGCCGCCGAGCCGTGCCAGCGCGGTGACGCCGGCCTTGCCGAAACGCGCCTTCAGCTCGAAATAATTATCGTTGTCGACCACCGCGCGCAGGATCTTGCGCATGTCATAGACCTGGGCGCGCGATTCCGGCAGCAGGGCGGCAATGCGTTCCATTTGCGCACCGGAACCGGCGGGAACCGCGGCCACCGGCGGCGGCTCATTGCTGTGCGAGGGCAGGTAGCCGAGGAAGGTCTTGATCGCGTCGATCGCTTCCTCGTCGCTGTCGGCCACCTGGTCCGCGAGCCCGGTAATTTCGGCGTGCATACGCCAGCCGCCGAGTTCTTCCGGGTCCACCGGATCGTTCATCGCCAGCGACGCCAGCAGCGAGCTCGACACCGCGAGAATCGCGCCCTTGCGCATCACGTTGAAATCGGCAAGACAGCAATACCAGGTTGACGAGCCGTAGCACAGTCCGAGCGCCGCCGCCGCCCATGGCGACTCGCGACTGCGCAGATACTGGTGCGGGTCCAGCCCCAGCATGCTGCCCATGCCGCGCGCGCCCATGTTGTCCGGCAGCCGCGC
>JBDZVW010000389.1:0-2864 GCA_040255885.1 Betaproteobacteria bacterium | reverse complement strand
GCTCGTCGGGCTCATAACCCGAAGGTCGCAGGTTCAAATCCTGCCCCCGCTACCATTCGAATCGACATTGACGGCGTGATCCCGGTTGGGGTCGCGTCGTTTTTGTTTGCATGCACGGCGGACCCGCAGGTCGTTTCCTTGCACCTGCGCAAGAGGTTACGCCGCCCGCGGGTGCGGACCCGGTTCCCCAAGATGCCGGCCGGCCGCGTGCCGTGAAGCGACGCGGGATTCGCCGCACGGCTGATACAATTTCCGCGCCGCGTCACCCGGGAATGCGCCGTGTTCCATCTACGCCAACGCGCGGCGTCGTCGGTTCCTTTCGATGCCCACGGTCTTGCCACCACCATCGCGTGGGTGCGCCCGTGCGCGGCGCTGGGGCAACTGCTGGCGATTATCGTCGCGGTCGCCTGGCTGCGCGTCGCCTTGCCCGTGGCCCCGTTGCTGGCCGGCATCGCGGCATTGGCGTTGGCAACGCCATTCGCTTTCTGGCGTTTGGGCCATGGCCGGCCGGTCGGTGAAATCGAGGCGGTCGGCCACGTCGCGTTCGACCTGTTGCTGCTCGGCTGGGCCCTGTATTTCACGGGCGGCGCCAGCAATCCATTCATCACGCTGCTGCTGGTGCCGGTGGCGCTGTCGGCCGCGGCGCTGTCCGCGCGCGGCACCGCCACGGTGGTCGCACTGGCCGCGGCCGTCTACGCAACGCTGATCGTACGTTATGTGCCCCTCCCGGACATGCCGATGCACGGCGGCAGCGGCTTCCGGCTGCACCTGACCGGCATGGCGATCAACTTTTCGATCGCGGTGCTGCTGCTCGCCGTGTTCATCAACCGGATGACTGCTTCGCTGCGCGCGCAGCGCGACGCGACCCAGCGCCTGCGCGAGCGCCTGCTGCGCGACGAGGGCATCCTTGCCATCGCGACGCAGGCCGCCGAGGCTGCGCATGAACTCAACACCCCACTCTCGACACTGCGGACGCTGTTGCCCGAGCTCGAAGCCGGCCGTGACGGCGACACGTCATTGCACGACGACATCCGGATCATGGTGGGCGAAGTCGAGCGTTGCCGCGACATCCTGCGCAACATGGTCGACTACGGCCGGCAGCAGCTCTCGAACGTGGTGCGTACCAGTACATTGGGCGAATACGTCGACGCCAACGTCGAGCGCTTCCGCCTGTTGTGCCCCGAAGCCGAGGTGACGGTTCGCGTCGCGGAACCCGGGCATGTCATCGAAGTCCAGCCGGGACTGGAACACGCGCTGCTCAACCTGATGCAGAACGCTTTCGATGCCTCCGCTCGGAACGCGCTGCGATCGGTGACGCTGGAGGTCGACGTGCGGGATGGCCGCGTCGAGTTCGTGATCGGCGACTGCGGCGACGGGTTCGGCGACGACCATTTCGATGGCATGCAGGTCGCAAGCACCAAGGCGCACGGGCTCGGCATGGGCCTTGCGCTGGCGCGGTCGACCATCGAACGGCTTCGCGGCGATCTCGAAGCCCATCGTGCGGCCGACGGCACCCGCATCACCGTGCGACTGCCACTCTCGAACGGGATCAGCGGATGAAGGCACCGGAACCACGTGGCGGTTTGCTGCTGGTGGAAGACGACGTGGTGTTCGCGGGCGTCTTGTCGCGCGCGCTGCGGCGGCGCGGCTTCGACGTCGTCTGTGCAGAAACAGCGGCGGACGCGCTGCAATGCGCCCGCGAGATGCAGCCGCAGCATGCCGTGGTCGACCTCAAGCTCGGCGAGGACAGCGGTCTTGTGCTGATTCCCGCCTTGCTGGCCGAAGTGCCATCGCTGCGCGTGCTGCTGCTGACCGGTTATGCCTCGATCGCGACTGCGGTGGAAGCGATCAAGCGCGGCGCGCACGACTACCTCGCCAAACCGGTGGACGCCGACACCGTGGTGCGCGCGCTGCTCGCCAACGCCGAGACGGCGCCGGAACCCGTCGACGCACCGGAAACCATGCTGCCGCTGCGCCGGCTGGAATGGGAACACATCCAGCGCACCTTGCACGAATGCCACGGCAACATCTCGGAAACCGCGCGCCGGCTCGGCATGCACCGGCGCACCCTGCAGCGCAAACTGGAGAAACATCCGGTGCGTGAGCGGCCCTGTCACTGATCGCTGCGACAATTTGCCGCGTTCCCACCCGCGGCGTTCCGTCTATCCTGAGAACATCTTTTTCGCCGGGAGCCCGCGTTGGCACGCGTGACGCCGTTGTTGCTGTGCGCGCTCGTCATGCCCGGCGCGCCCGCTTTCGCCGCACCTGCACCATCCAGCCAGTCCGCCCGCACCGTGGTTGCCGCACCACAACGAAGCGATGACGCAGCGATCAAGGCCCACGCACCCGCGACGCCACAGGATCGCGCCACGACGCTCGGCACCGTGGAGGTGCGCGGCACGCGCGCCGAATCGATCCGCGCAGCACAGGCACAAGTGCCCGGCAGCGTCTACGCCGTGGACGGACAGAGCTTGCGCGAACGCGCAGTCAACAATCTGGCCGACGCGTTGCGCTACGTGCCGGGCGTGATGGCCCGGAGCAACGCCGGCGGCGACGACATGGTGCTGTCCATCCGCGGCTCCAACCTCAATTCGCTGTCATACGACAACAGCGGCGTCGCACTGTTCCAGGATGGCCTGCCGGTCACCACGGCCGACGGCAACAATCACAACCGCATGCTCGATCCGCTGATGGCCCGCGACGTGATCGTCGCCAACGGCATCAACGCCCTGACCTACGGCGCCAGCGATCTCGGCGGCGCCATCGATTTCATTTCGCGCACGGCGCGCAACACTGATCCGCGCGAAGTGTTCCTGAGTGGCGGCAGCCACGGCCAATCCGAAGCCGGCCTCAGCGCCGGCGGC
>JBDZVW010000065.1:0-10983 GCA_040255885.1 Betaproteobacteria bacterium | reverse complement strand
GCCTGACGCGGCGCGTGACACGCATCACCGCGCCGAACGCCGGCGTGATGACCGGTCCGGGAACCAACACCTATATCGTCGGCGAGCGTGATCTTGCCGTCATCGATCCGGGGCCGGCGATCGCTGCGCACGTGGCCGCGATCATGCGCCATGCGGGGCGGCGGCTGCGATGGATATTCGTTACGCATACGCATCTCGATCATTCACCGGCGGCACGTGCGGTAGCGGCGGAGACCGGCGCGCAATTGATCGGCTGGCCGCCGCCGGATGGGGTACGCCAGGACCACAGTTTCGTTCCGGAATGTGTGCCAAACGACGGCGAGGCGATCGTTTGTGACGGCTGCACGCTGCGCGCCGTGCATACGCCGGGACATGCGTCCAATCATTTGTGCTGGCTGCTCGAGGAGGAGCGGCTGCTGTTCACCGGCGATCACATCATGCAGGGTTCGACGGTGGTGATCACGCCGCCCGACGGCGACATGCGCGCGTATCTCGCGTCGCTTGAAAAATTACTCGCGTTCGGCGTGGATGCGCTGGCGCCGGGTCATGGGTCGGTCATCGGCGAACCGCAGGCAGCGGTGCGCCGGCTGATCGAGCACCGTCTGTGGCGCGAGCGTAAAGTCGCCGATGCGCTGGCGGGTGCCGGAACGCCGACGCTGGACGAGCTTCTGCCGGTGGTTTATTCCGACGTGGCGCCGCAGCTTCATGCGGCCGCGCGCGGGTCGCTGCATGCGCATCTGCTGAAGCTTGTACGCGACGGGCGCGTGATTCAGGTTGCCGACCGCTGGCGCGCCGCCTGACGCGGCGCAGTCATGTTTCCATAATTTCCGTCAGCCGCCGCGCACTGTCCGCGTCCATACCGCGAGCGCGGCCACCAGGTCCTTGACGAAGCCGCGCGTGGTGTCATCTGTGAGGCGGCCCTGTTCGTCGAATATCCGCGCCGCGTCCGAGATCAGCACTTCCGGCTTGTTGACCGGATGCATGTTCAGGAACACGAAACATTGTCGCAGGTGAAGTTGCGAGCGTATCGTACGTCCGGTGCTCGGGGTCGCCCCCATGATCGCCACCGGCTTGCCGCTGAACGGCTGGTCGGGCGGACGCGATGCCCAGTCGATCGCATTCTTCAGCACGCCGGGGATCGAGTAGTTGTATTCGGGCGTCGCGATCAACAGCGCATCGCACTGCGCGATTTTGTCACGCAATTGCTGCACCGGCGCCGGAAACCCTTTTTCACGCACATCCTCGTTGTAGAGCGGGATCGGCGCCAGATCGAAAATTTCGACCGACATTCCGGGCGGCAGCATTTCCATCGCGTTGCGCAGCAGCATCGTGTTGTACGACGCCTTGCGCAGGCTGCCCGAAATGCCCAGCACCCTGATCGGTTTCGTATCGTCATTCATGGCGTTCTCCAGCGCAATGCCGATTGGCGGCAATCGGTGCCGCCGCCGGCATGCGAATAATGACGGTTTATGTTAATGCTTTGTCGGAGACCACGATGCCGTCGATGTCGGCGTAAAGATATTGTCCCGGCGCGAACGTCACGCCGCCGAAGGTCACCGGAATGCCGACCACACCCTCGCCGCGCTTGACGCTCGGCAGCGGGAAATGATTGAGCGCGCGGATGCCGATTTCGACGTCCGCAATCGCCGCTATGTCGCGCACGCAGCCGTAAAGCACGATGCCGCTCCAGCCGTGCTGCGCACCCAGCCCCGCGACCATGTCGCCGACCAGCGCACAGCGCAGCGAACCGCCGCCGTCGACCACCAGTACGCGGCCGTTGCCGGGCGTAGACAGCGTTTCCTTGACCAGCACGTTGTCTTCATAGCACTTCACGGTCTGGATCGCACCGCAGAACGCGGCATGCTTGCCGTAGCTGCGGAATATCGGCTCGACGATGCGGATCGCATCGCGGTACTGGTCGCACAGGTCCACTGTCTGAAATGCCATGTCGTTTCTCCGATGGGATGATGCGGGATGGTGGTGACGTATTGTAATGACGCGGGACGGTGCTGTCATTCGCTTTAGACGGCGGCCGTGCAACGGAACGACACGGTCCTGGCCCGAACTCGGGGGCCATTGCATCGTGTATCTATACGCGATACACTCGCGCATGATCAGAAGTTTCCGGCACAGGGGGATCCAGCGATTTTTTGAATCGGGTACCAAGGCCGGAATTCGGGCGCAACACGCCGCGCGATTGGCGCGGCAATTACGGCAACTCAACGACGCGCGCAGGCCGCAGGACATGAATATCGCGGGCTGGAAGCTGCATCCGCTGTCGCATGATCTGGCCGGGCACTGGTCGGTGTGGATCAGCGGAAACTACCGGCTGACTTTCGCGTTCGAAGGCGAGGATGCGATCCTTGTCGACCTTGTCGATTATCTGGATTATCACTAGGAGCTTATGATGGCACGCATGTTCAGTCCCCCGCATCCTGGAGAAACGCTGCGGGAGGATATTTTGCCGGCGCTGGGCCTGTCGGTTTCGGCGGCTGCCGGCCAGCTGGGGGTCAGCCGGGTGGCGCTTTCCCGTGTGCTGCACGGGCGTGCGGGTGTCTCGATTGATCTGGCGCGGCGCCTGGAGAAGTGGCTGGGCGGCCCTGATGCTGGACCTGACGCCGAAGTGTGGCTGAAAGGACAGTTGGCCTATGACCTGTGGCAGGCGGAGCATTCCGGAAAGGCGCCGCGCGTCAGACCGGCAAAAATGACAATGTAATTTGATGTGGTAAATTCACTGGAGCAAATCCGAGAGAAAGCTATCGGAAGTTGTTTTGCCGGCACATTGCGACATTCAAAAGGAGAGCAGGTGAGCGATTATGATGTGATAGTGGTGGGCGCGGGAAATGCGGCGTTTGCCGCGGCGGTGTCGGCCCGCGAAAACGGCGCGCAGCGCGTGCTAGTGCTGGAAAAGGCGCCGCGCGCGCAACGCGGCGGAAATACGCATTTCAGCGGCGCGATTTTCCGTTTCGCATTCGACGACGTGGCCGCGCTTGCGCGTTTCGTGCCGGATGCCGAAGCGCAGTACCCGGGATTCAATCGCGGCGTGCAGCCGTATCCCGGAACGGCCTTCCGTGATGACCTGATGCGCGTGACGGACGGGCGGACCGACCCGGCGCTGTCTTCGATACTGATCGGTCATTCATGGGACACCGTGTGCTGGCTGCAGGACGTCGGGCGCATGCAGTTCGAACTGGCGCTGTCCGTGATCGGCGTCAGGACCGGCAAGGAGATCAAGTGGCCGAAGGGCGCGATCGTGCGCGTCGTGCACGAAGGCGTCGGGCTGTCGCAGACGTGGTTCGAGACGGCTGAAAAAATGGGCATCGACATCCGCTACGAGACCGGTGCGGTACGGCTCAACCAGGCCGAAAGCGGCCGCGTCTCCGGTGTTACCGTGAAAGGACCGGATGGTTTCGCAACGCTCGATGCGCAGGCGGTGGTGCTGGCATGCGGCGGTTTCGAGACCAATCCCGAATGGCGCGCACGCTACCTCGGTCAGCCATGGGATCACGCAAAGGTGCGCGGCTCCAGTTTCAATTACGGTGACGGCCTGCGCATGGCGATGGACATCGGCGCGATGCCGTGGGGCCACTGGGGCGGCTGTCATGCGACGCCGATTTCGGCCGATGCGCCCGATTACGGCAAGCGCGAGCTGACCGACAAGACCAACCGGCTGTCCTATCCGTACGGCGTGATGATCAACGTCGAAGGCCGGCGCTGGATCGATGAGGCCGTCGATTTCCAGTCGTATACCTATGCGCGCTACGGCGGGCTGATCCTGAAGCAGCCGCAGAGCCTGATCTACCAGATTTTCGACAGCAAGGTGCTGCACCTGCTGGAGCCGCGCTATTCGACCACCGAGCCGTTCAAGTCCGATACGCTCGACGGCCTGGTGGCGCAGCTGAAGGTGGACCGCGAACAGGCGCTGGCGACGCTGAGCGAATACAACGATGCGGCCGGACACGGCCGTTTCGATCCCGCGGTGCTGGACGGCATGCATACCGAAGGCGTTCGTCCGCCGAAATCCAACTGGGCGCAGAAGCTCGATACGCCGCCGTACGTCGCCTACCCGGTCACCGGCGGCATCACGTTCACGTTCGGCGGTCTCAGGATCAACGATGACGCGCAGGTGATCGGTACCGACTGGGCACCGATTGCGGGGCTCTACACTTGCGGCGAAATGGTGGGCGGGCTGTTCCACTACAATTATCCGCTGGGGACCGGGCTGATGTCGGGCGCGGTATTCGGCCGCATTGCCGGCCGCAGTGCCGCGCGCGCGTAGGCCGGTACAAGGTGGAAGCGCAAGCCATGCCTGACAGGGCCGAAAACGAACCATTCGAATCTTGACCAGCAACTGGACACGCAGACGTTTTCTGAGCAGAACGCTGGGCAGCGCGGTGCTGACGCCGCCGGGCGCGAAGCCGGACAAGCTGACCTGCGGCATCAGCAGCGGTCTCGGCGAACAGTGCATGGCGGTGTTCGAGGATGCGTTCGCGCGCGCCAGCGATATTCCGATCGGGCACAGGATGGCGATGGGTGCTGAACAGTACGCGGCGCTGAGAGCCCGCGACGACACGCTGCACGTCGTCAATCTGCAGGACCGCTATCTGCAGCGGGCGGCGCACGCCGGTCTGCTGGCGCCGATCGACTATACGCTGGTGCCCAATGCCGAGCCGATCCCGGACGTCTGGCGCCAGCCGGCGTGGCTGGGCTACATGTACGTGACGGTCGGCATCGTCTATAACGCGCAGGCGCTCGGCGAGCCGCCGCGCGACTGGACCGACCTGCTCGACGACCGCTATCGCGGCCGCGTCGCGATCGACCGTTTCGGCCGTTTCGGGCTGCATACGCTGCTGGCGTTCGCGCTGGCGCAGGGCGGCGGCTACGCCGGCATGGACGCCGGCTTCGATCTGATCCGGAAATTCGCGCAGTCGGGCGCGGTGTTCATGCGCGATCCGCAGCACGGCATGCGGCTGCTGCGTGAAGGGCGCGTGGATGCGGCGCTGTGGTCGAACGCGCGCGCACGCCTGTTGCAGCGCGACGGACTGCCGATCAAATATGCGGCGCCGCAAACCGGCGACGTGCAGGTTGCGTACGGCAATGCGATCGCGCTGCATTCCGGCTACCAGGACTGGAGCGCGACCTTTCTCAATTTCACCGTGACGCCGCAATTGCAGACGGAATTCGTGTCCGGCAGTTACCCGGCCTGTCCGACACATCCGCAGGCGATGATCGCGCTGCAGGCGGCGCAGCCGGCGGCGCAACTTTGGGACGGCGGACGCATCGTACCTGATTATGATGAAATTCTGCCGCGGCTTGGCGAATGGTCGAAGCGCTGGAATGAAGCGATCAGGGGCTGACATGCGGGTGAACGGGTTATGAGTGGATGGTGCGGATTGTTTTTTGCGCGGCGGATGGGAGTGCGTCCGCTGATGGGGTTCGCGTGCGTGCTGTTCGCCGCAAACGCCATTGCCGCCACGACGGAATTCGCCATACTGGAACGGCCGGTCACAGTGACCGCACGGCTCGATCTGAAACCGGCTGATCCGGCGCGGTTCTTTCCGTTCACGCTGACGGTATCACACGGCAGGCGAACGTTCATATTCAAGACGGTGCTGATCGCCGTGGCCGACCGTGATCAGGCGCTTGCCGTACTCAGGCGGACGATCGGATGGAAGGGCGGCTATCTGTTCGTGCGTCAGGAATGCGGCGGCGGCAACATGTGGCGCTGCGACGTCGATCAGGTGTTTGCATTGCGCGACGGACGGCTGATTTATATCGGCGAGCAGCTCGGCGGACGCCGTGACCAGGGGCCGGGCGCATGGTTCTGCGATGGTTATTTCACCGACGTTTACGACCGGTTCGAAAGCAACAACCTGACGTCGCATGCCGGCGCGCCGTCGTTCACGATCTACATGAAGGAGAGGAACGGCACATTCGTCGTCGATCTCACCCGCACCTGGGCCGGCAACCGCGACGCGTTCAAACGCGATCGCGATGAAATCCCGCGCGTCGCGCGCAATCATGAAATGGATCCGCGGGCGCGTGCGGAAACGCTGGCGAGCCTGCTGCTGCATAATGCACTGCTTGAACGCTACTGTCTGAAACCGCGATTGTTGGTGTGGACGATGCGCAACGCGGCGCGCCTGCTGCCATCGGGAAAAGAGAAGGCTTTCAGGAGCATCGTCGATCGCGTGCTGCCGGGCCAATTGCCGGCGCCGCGCGGTGCGGTCGCAGCCACGGCGCAAAACTGAGTCAAGCGGACGCTCTTGTGCGCTGCAACGAGAGTGTGAAAAATACCGCTCGAATCACCGGCGGCCTCACAGTAAAATGATGCCGCAATCATATCGGACATGCCGGATCAGGGGAGATTCGGTGCCGGATATCGTTTCGGCGATGAGCGGCATTTGTGCCAACCAGTAAAGGGGGATACATGAATCTGATCGAGCGCGCGAAAAACATCATTCTGCAGCCGAAGCCGGAATGGCAGGCGGTGGCCGCCGAACCGACGCCGATGGCCGAACTGTACAAGAGTTATGTCTGCATTCTGGCGGCGATCGCGCCGATCGCGTCACTGATCGGCCTGTCGGTGATCGGCATCAGCATTCCGGTGGTCGGCACCGTGCGCGTGCCGTTCGGCTCCGGGCTCGGTCACGCCATCGTTTCGTACATATTGACGCTGGTCGGCGTGTTCGTGCTGGCGCAGATCATCGATGCACTGGCACCGACGTTCGGCGGCGAAAAAAATCAGATGCAGGCCTTCAAGGTGGCGGCATACTGGGGAACGCCGGGCTGGATTGCCGGTGTGGTGCTGCTGTATCCGCCGCTGTCGGTGATTGTCTTCCTGGCCACGCTGTACGGGTTATACCTGCTTTATCTCGGGCTGCCGGTACTGATGAAGGTACCGCAGGAACGGGCACTGGTTTACACCATCGCGGTGGTCGTGTGCGCGATCATCATTTTCTTCCTGATCAGTCTGATCAGCGGCTTCTTTGGAGGCATTTCGCATCCGATCGCACAGTGAGTCAAATCCGGATTCGGAAGCGCGGATTTGGCACAAGATTTCAGACGCCGTACACTGTATGTTTTCTGCATCCCGTTCTCTGACTCCGGAATCCTGATATTTGCAATGAAACAGCTTCGTATTCCCGCGGTATTCATGCGTGGCGGCACCAGCAAGGCGGTGGTGTTCCATGCCCGTGACCTGCCTTCCGATCGGGTGCAGTGGGACGAGATTTTTCTCGCTGCGATCGGCAGCCCCGATCCTCACGGCCGCCAGCTCGACGGCATGGGCGGTGGCATTTCGTCGCTGTCGAAGGTGTGCGTGATCGGGCCGCCGTCGCGCCCCGACGCCGACGTCGATTACACCTTCGCCCAGGTTCAGGTGAAGGACGCGCGCGTCGATTACGGCGCGAACTGCGGCAACATGTCGTCCGCAATGGGGCCGTTCGCGGTGGATGAGGGTCTGGTGAAGGTGTCCGGGCGGGAAGCGATGGTGCGCATCCACAATACCAATACGCGCAAGATCATTCATTCACACTTTCTGCTGGAAGACGGCGTCGCCGCAGTCGATGGCGATCTCGAAATTCCGGGCGTTGCCGGCAGCGGTTCGCCGGTGCGGCTGGAGTTCATGGAACCCGGGGGCGCGACCACCGGCCGGTTGCTGCCCACCGGCAATGCCGTCGACGTGCTTGAGGTGCCTGGCATCGGGAAAATCCGTGCGTCGATGGTCGATGCAGCGAATGCCTGCGTGTTCGTTGCCGCACGCGATATCGGGGCGGCGGGCGGTGAATTGCCGGATGTGCTGGAAGCGGCGCCGGAACTGATGGAAAAGCTGGCGGCGATCCGCGTCGCGGCGTCGGTCGCGATGGGCATTACCCGCACGCCGGAAGAGGCGGCGCTGAAACGGTCGGTGCCGTTCGTCGGCTTCGTGGCGCCGCCGCAGACCACCGGCACACTGGCAGGCGACACGATCGGGGCGCATGACATCGATCTCGTCGGCCGCATGATTTCGAACGGTCAGCCGCACCGGGCGCTGCCGCTGACCGGCTCGCTGTGCATGGCGGTGGCCGCCCGCATAGCGGGCAGCGTCGTTCATGAAGCGGCGCGTGCCGCGACCGACCCGGATGCCGCGATCCGCATCGCGATGCCGTCCGGCGTGCTGGTGGTCGCGGCGACGGTGCGCAATCGTGACGGCGCGTGGCACGCGGAGCAGGGCGGGTTTTATCGCACGCAGCGGCGTCTGTTTGAGGGACGTGTGCTGGTGCGTGCATCGCGGACACCGGATCTGACCGGGGCTCGCGAGCGCGAAGTTGCGGTGACGGAAGCGGTTTAGGTTAATCCGGCGCAACATCGAACGCAGCGTGGCACGCCGCCGTTCGTCACGCTTCGGCGATGCGATTTTCGGCCAGCGCCGGCTTCAGCAGCAGACACGCGGGCAGTGCCAGAAATGCGACCGCGCCGGTGACGGTGATCGCGTTGCTGACGCCGAGGTGATCGCCGATCACGCCGTAGGCGAACGGTGCCGCGATGCCGGTCGCCGAGCCGATCGTGTAGAACAGTCCGAATGCGCGCGACAGCCGTTCCTTGTCGACCAGGTCGCCGATCGTTCCATAAAGGACGGACGATGTGCCGTTCAGCGCGACGCCGAGGAAGGGCAGCAGCAGGTAGGCGGCCGTTCCGGGCAGCGCCACCAGCACCAGAATGCCGATTGCGGTTGCCGTTTCGGTCGTGGCCGCGGTGCGGATGATGCCGATGCGTTCCGCCAGCAAGCCGCACGCCAGCTTGCCGGCCATGCCGCCAACCAGCACCAGCGGCACGGCCGCCGCGGCCCAGTCCTCCGGGATGCCCTTCGCCATCATCAGAAATGCGACGAACGTGAGAAATCCGGTACGGGTGGCGTTGTCGACGACGTGAATCAGGCACAGCGATGCGAAGCCGCGCCGGTTGCGGATACCCCAGCCCGCAACGGGCGGGGCGGATTTGTGCGCCGGCGGACGGGATTTGCGTGAGTTCACGACCAGCAGCATGACTGCCGCGGCACAGGCCAGCGCGAGCACGCCGAACAGCGTGACCGGCACGTGCCACGAGAATCCGGCTACAAACAGCAGGCTGGCGATCCCGCCAAACGCGAATTTTCCCACGTCGCCGGCAAAGTTGTACGTGCCGAGCGCGCTGCGGCGGCTTTTATCGAGATAGGCATGCGAAATGAGGGTCGAGCACAGCGGGTGCTGAAAGGCCGAGCCGAAACCGGCGATGAACAGCGCCACCAGTACCGCGACGAAGCTGCCGGCCATGCCCAGCGCGAGAAACGCCAGCCCGGCACAGACCGTGCCGAACGCCAGCAGATTGCGTTCGCCGAATCGTTCGGCGACGATGCCGGCCGGCATCTGGAATGCCGCCATCGCCATGCGGTGCGCAGAACGGATCAGTCCCGCCTGCGCCAGCGACAGCCCGAACGCCTGCGCCAGTACCGGCAACAGCACGTAGCTGACGTCGGACAGGCCGTCGTGCAGCGTGTGTGTGGTGCAGCACACGCCGAGCACGCGCCGCTTCCCGGGCACCGGTTTCATGATGAGCGATCGCAATGCTGAATTCCGACATCATAGCAGCCGCGCGACGATCCGGCACGATCCTGCGCAACGGATTCACTCGGCACTTTCCAATACAATAAGGGGTTTCCATCTGTATCATTATTGCGTCGCTGTTTGCGCCGCATCTTTCCGATGAAATTGATCGTTTATCTTTTTTCGGCTTCTTTTCTGTTCATGACGACGGGGTTGCTGCTGACCTGGCATCGCACCCGTCACGCCGGCGTGCTGCTGCTGGCATTCACGTATTGCGCGGCGGCGGTGGCAGCGATCGTGCTCACGCACTGGTGGCCGCTGGTGGTGGGCTTCGGGCTGGTGTGGGTATGGAAGCTGCTGGGGCTGGATCCGGGGCGCCAGGTCCCGCATCAGGGCGATTGAATTGTGAGGCGCTCCGCGCACCTCAGACAATCCAATCGGTTTTCGGCCCAGACGTTTTTCGACGGCTGTTAACTGCCCGGCGCCCCGAAGCCGCCGCCTCCCGGTGTCTCGATCACGAATACGTCGCCCGCGTTCATCTCGGTGCGATCGGCACTGCCGAGCCCGATCGTGCTGCCGTCGACCCGTTGCACGTAATTCCGGCCCGGCTTGCCGGGTTCGCCGCCGGCAGCTCCGTACGGCGGGATCCGCCGGTGGCCGGACAGAATCGCCGCCGTCATCGGTTCCAGAAAACGCATGCGGCGCAGCGCGCCGTTGCCGCCTTTCCATCTGCCGTTGCCGCCGCTGGCGCCGCGGATCGAAAATTCCTCGAGCAGCACCGGGAAACGCCATTCCAGCACTTCGGGGTCGGTCAGCCGCGAATTGGTCATGTGGGTGTGCACGCAGTCGGTGCCGTTGAAACCGCCGCGCGCGTCTTCGCCGGCGCCCGAGCCGCCGGCGATCGTTTCGTAGTACTGGTAGCGTTCGTTGCCGAACGTAAAGTTGTTCATCGTGCCCTGTGATGCGGCCATCACGCCGAGCGCGCCGTAGAGTGTGTCGGTCACGCACTGCGAGGTCTCGACGTTGCCCGCGACGACGGCCGCCGGATAGCGCGGGTTGAGCATCGAACCTTCCGGAACGATCACCTCGAGCGGCTTCAGGCAGCCGGCGTTGAGCGGGATGTCATCGTCGACCAGTGTGCGGAACACGTAGAGCACTGCCGCCATCGTCACCGCTTTCGGCGCATTGAAATTGGTCGGAAGCTGGGCGCTGGTGCCGGTGAAATCAATCACCGCGCTGCGCTTGCCATGATCGATCGCGATCCTGACGCGAATCACGGCGCCGCTGTCCATCTCGTACGCAAACTCGCCGTCCTTCAACACGCCGATCACGCGCCGCACCGCCTCTTCCGCATTGTCCTGCACATGTTTCATGTACGCGTGCACCACGTCGAGCCCGAAGTGCCGCACCATGCGCGTCA
>JBDZVW010000388.1:0-2878 GCA_040255885.1 Betaproteobacteria bacterium | reverse complement strand
CCCGCCCGTCAGTGCGGATCGACGACGATGCGGCCTTTGGTCTGCGCCTTCAGCATTTCACCGAACACTTGCGGCAATTGCTCCAGTTTCACCGTCCGCGTGACGTCGGACAGATGGCGCGGCTTCAGATCGCCCGCCAGACGCCCCCATACCTTGCGCCGCAGCGCCATCGGTGTGTACGCGGAATCGACGCCGATCAGGCGCACGCCGCGCAGGATGAACGGCAGTACCGTGGTCTTGAATTCAATACCCCCCGCATTGCCGAAACTCGCGATCAGTCCGCCCTGCTGCATCGTGCGCGTGAGCCACGCCAGTTGCTCGCCGCCGACCGAATCGAACGCCGCCGCCCATAATGTTTTTTCGAGCGGCCGCGTGCCCATCTCAAGCTTGTGCCGCGACAGGATCTCCTGCGCACCGATCCGCTTCAGGTAATCATGCTCGGCGTCCTTGCCACTCAGTGCGGTCACGCTGTAGCCGAGCGCTGCCAGCATGTCTATCACCAGGCTGGCGACGCCGCCGGTAGCGCCATTCACCAGCACCTTGCCTTTGTCCGGCTTCATGCCGTTGTGCTCCAGCAGCTCGACGCCGAGCGCCGCGGTATAACCGGCGGTGCCGAGCGCCATCGCGTCGAACAGCGTGAGCCCGTCCGGCAGCGGCACCAGCCAGTCCGCCGGCAGCCGCGCATAACCGGCATAGCCGCCGTCGTGCGATACGCCCATGTCGTAGCTGGTGCAGATCACTTCGTCGCCCGCCTTGAAGCGTGCATCGCTCGACGACACCACCGTGCCGGCAACGTCGATGCCACCGACACAGGGAAAACGCCGCACCACCTTGCCGGTTCCGGTGCCGGCAAGCGCGTCCTTGTAATTGACGCTCGAATACGCAGTCTTAATCACGACCTCGCCGGCGTCCAGCTCGTCGGTCGTCATCTCGACGATGCGGCCGTGCGGCTTGCCGTTTTCGTCGAATATTCTGAATGCGTTGAAACGTTCCATTGATGCGCTCCTGATTTATATCTTGCTCGGCACGAAAAGCTAACAGCGAGAAACGAATAACCTATTCCTTCCCCTCCTTATCGAGGAGGGGTGCCCGCGCAGGCGGGCGGGGTGGTGGGCGGCGCATGGAAAAATCGACCACCCCTTCCGCTTCGCTCCCTCCCCTCCTCATACGAGGAGGGGAAAAAACTCCTCACTCCTCACTCCTCACCCCTCACGCTTCACCCAACATGCGGCTGGCTCAGATACTCGCGCGATTGCATCTCGATCAGCCGGCTGACGGTGCGCTCGAATTCACTGCCGGGACGGGCGTCGGGATACAGCTGCTCCGCCGGCGCCGCCGCCGCAACGATCAGCTTCACCCGCTGGTCGTAGAACACATCGACCAGCCAGATGAAGCGGCGCATCGCGTCGCGATCCTGTGGACCGAAGCGCGGCACACCGGAGACGATCACCGTATGATAGCGCCGCGCCAGGTCGATGTAGTCGTTCTTGCTGCGCGGCCCGCCGCACAGTTCCGAAAATTCGAACCAGGCAACGCCGCGCGCCTCGTGCACCGCAGTGATGGTGCGGCCTTCGACGTCGAGCGCGACCGCCGGCCCCGGGGTATGGCGCGCGATGTCGGCAAACGTGCGTTCCAGCAGCGCACCAGCGTCGCCATTCACATGGTAGACACCGGCGTTTTCCAGCGTCCGCAGACGGTAGTCAGTGTCACCGTCGACGGCGACCACGTCGAGGTGGCGCTTGATCAGCTCGATCGCCGGCACGAACTGGCTGCGCTGCAATCCGTGAAGATAAAGATCGTCCGGCCGCACATTCGACGTCGTCACCAGTACCGTGCCGTTATCGAACAACCCTTCGAGCAATCGGCGCATCACCATCGCGTCGCCGATGTCGGTGATGTGAAATTCGTCGAGACACAGCAGTCGCGCATCCTGTGCGATGTCGTGCGCAATCGCGACCAGCGGATCGGCTTCGCCCTGGCGCACGGCAAGCTGGCGATGAATATCGCGCATGAAGCCGTGGAAGTGCGTGCGGTTTTTTTTCGTCACCGGCGCACAGTTGAAAAAGCTGTCCATCAGGAAGCTCTTGCCGCGCCCGACCGGCCCCCAGAGGTAGATGCCGCGCACGATGCGGCGGCGCGCCAGCAGCCGGATCAGCCGCGACTCCAGCCGTTCCAGACCGATCAGATCGTCGTAGAGCCGCTCGAAATGATGCAGCGCCCGGTTCTGCGCCGCATCCAGCTCGAAACCGTGCGCCTGCGCATGCTGGCAGATCCAGTCGACGGCGCCGGCGCTGTCACGCGGCAGCGTTTCGTGGCCGTAACGTCGGGCGGCGGGTGCGACAGGCCGGTTCAACGCCGTCCGCCGCCTGCGCTCAGATGTTGAGCGTACGCTGATCGACGCCCAGCGCCGCCTCGTGCAGCGCTTCGGACAGCGACGGATGGGCATGCACGATGCGCGCAATGTCCTCGCTGGACGCGGCGAACTCCATCGCCACCACCGCTTCCGCGATCAGTTCCGACACGTACGGGCCGATCATGTGTACGCCGAGAATGCGGTCGGTTTTCGCGTCCGCCAGCACCTTGATGAAGCCGGCGGTCTCGCCGATCGCGCGTGCGCGGCCGTTCGCCGAAAATGGGAAGCGGCCCGCGCGGTAATCGATGCCGGCATCCTTCAACTGCTGCTCGGTCTTGCCGACCCACGCAATTTCCGGATGGGTGTAAATCACCCACGGCACCGTCTCGACATTGAAATGTCCGGCCTGGCCGGCAATCAGCTCGGCCGCCATCACGCCTTCTTCAGAAGCCTTGTGCGCCAGCATCGGGCCGCGCACCACGTCGCCGATCGCGTAAACGTTCGGCACATTGGTGCGGCATTGCG
>JBDZVW010000387.1:0-2880 GCA_040255885.1 Betaproteobacteria bacterium | reverse complement strand
CAGAACCGGCGCGTGGAAATCATCGTGGTGCCGCCGGCGCAGGGTTGATCGTTCACGGCCCGGAGTAAGCGTTTTTCGCAAACTGAAGGCTGCGCACCGGGTCGGCAGGAAATCTTTCGGCGGCTTGCACGCTCGGCGCTGCAATCGTTCATGTGAGTCGTCCGAATCGCGAGGCGGAGCGGCCTGTCCGGAGTTGGTTGCGTGAATTGAATGCGTCGCAGGCCGTTATTCGAGTGCCCCGAGTTACATTCTGTTACGGACAGAACGCATTTTCGTTACATCGAGGTAGTAGTCTGCAGCCTGATGCAGAAGGTTGCTCCTTCTGGGCGGCCGCATCCGAAAGCGAGGCCGAGATGAAGAAATCGTTAACCGTTCTGGCGGCATGCGCGACGTTTTCCGCGGCGCCGATGGCAGCACACGCTCACGGTAATGTAGGCGCAGCAGTGTTGGGCGGCGTTGTCATTGGTGCGGTCATCGGATCATCGATCGCCCATCCGTACCCGTACTACGCATACAGCCCTCCGCCGCCGGTCGTGGTTGTGCGCCGGCCGTACTATGCGCCGTATTATCCGCCGCGCGTGCATTACTACTATGGCCATCGCGGCTGGCGCCATCACGGCTGGCATCATCGGCATCACCGTGGACACTGGCGGCATTGACGATGCGCTGACCCGGCGCGGCACAACGCGGATTTTTGCTGTTCGCAAGTAAACGCTGCGCCGAAAAAATCATTTGGCAATCGCCCGAATGGCGCGCGGGCACAGCGGCGTGTTTTTCGACAAGGTGCCGACTCGTGCCCATATGTAATGCGCAAAAAAAGCCCCGGCTGACCGGGGCAAACAGGGGAGGAGGGCCCTGAAACATTGCGCTGTTCGTAATCTATTTCACGCTCTTGCTGATCCGGTTCCCCGCAAGGCCGCCGAGAGCCGCACCGCCGATCGTCGCGGCGGTATTGCCGCCCGTAAGGACGGCGCCGGCTACGCCGCCGATCACTGCGCCGGTGGCGGTTCCAAGATCCTGCGTCGTGGGGCCGGTCGCGCACGCGCTGAGTCCCAAACACAGCACAATGGCGGTCAAACTCGGAATGCTTCCCTTTATCATGTTCTTAACATTATCGTTAACGGCTCAAACGTCCTCGCAACGGCCGTGCCAATATGGTTTTGTTTTATGTACCAGTGGCTTACGTCATCTATGCGCGACACTATGTGAATAAATCCGTCTCCATATGGCGACAGCTATTTGTAGTGAAGGGTTATCGTACTGAACCCACTCGATTTTTTTTGTCGCCATAGCACGACGCGCGGCCGTCCAGCGGCAGGTGCCGCGTGCTCAGCCAACACGCTTCCCGGCTGTTGCGATTTTTGAATGGATGCCATTTCACTGTACCCTTGCGGCTGCACTTCACGACATCGGTTATTCCGCGCATGAATTCGACATTGACTACCACTCCGCTTGCCGGCATTCGCGTCATCGAACTCGGGACGCTGATCGCCGGACCGTTCGCCGCGCGGCTTCTGGCTGAATTTGGCGCCGAAGTCATCAAGATTGAAGCGCCGTCCGGCGGCGATCCGCTGCGCAGATGGCGCAGGATGCATGGTGACACTTCGCTGTGGTGGTACGCGCAGGCCCGCAACAAGAAATCGGTGACGCTCAATCTGAAGACGCCTGAAGCGCAGGAAATTGTTCGCAAGCTGGTGAAGGATGCGGACATCGTCATCGAAAACTTCCGTCCCGGCGCGATGGAAAAATGGGGGTTGGGCTGGGAGGCGCTGTCGGCCGTCAATCCCGGACTGATCATGGTGCGCCTGTCCGGATACGGACAGACCGGTCCCTACCGTGACCGTCCCGGCTTCGGCGCGATCGGCGAAGCGATGGGCGGCATCCGCCATCTCACCGGTTTCCCGGACCGGCCGCCGGCGCGCGTCGGCGTGTCGATCGGCGACTCGATCGCCGCGCTGCACGGCGTGATTGGGGCGCTGATGGCGCTGCATCACCGTAACGTGAACGGCGGCCGCGGCCAGTATATCGACGTTGCGCTCTACGAGTCGGTGTTCAACATGATGGAGAGCCTGCTGCCGGAGTATGGCATGTTCGGCTTCGTGCGCGAACGCAGCGGCGCTTCGCTGCCGGGGATTGTGCCATCGAATACTTATCTCACGCACGACGGCAAGCATATCGTGATCGGCGCCAATGCCGACAGCATCTTCAAGCGCATGATGACGGCGATCGGGCGTGACGACCTCGCGAACGATCCCGAACTTGCCCACAACGACGGCCGCGTCGCGCACACGGAAATGATCGAGCAGGTGATTCGTGACTGGGCCGCGCGCACCGATCTGGACGAGGCGCTGAAAATTCTCGAACGGGCCGAGGTGCCGAGCGGCAAGATCTACGATATCGCCGACATCGCACGCGACGCGCATTACCGCGCACGCGAGATGATCGAGGAACATCGGCTGCCCGACGGCGAGTCACTGAAGTTGCCGGGTATTGTGCCGAAGTTGTCTGCGACTCCGGGTGCGACGCGCTGGATCGGACCGAAGCTGGGTGAGCATACCGCCGAAGTGCTGACGGCGCTTGGTTATGATGAAGCGGAGCTGGCCGAACTGAAGAGCCGTGGGGTGATTTGATCGGGCCGTGGATTGGTTGCCGGCGTTCCGCTTTCTAGCTTGCCGATGTGGCTGAGAGGTGCCAGCGGGAGACTGCCGTAACTTGTCCATGTGCCGCCCACCACCCCGTCCGCTTCGCGTCCACCCCTCCTCATGCGAGGAGGGGAAAATTTTCGAGAATGCCGACACCATTCGAGTCGTCTGAATCCCGCTACGGTTTTCTCCCCGCCTTATAGAGATTCTATGGTTCATGTCAAGCATTGATGGGAGA
>JBDZVW010000064.1:0-11057 GCA_040255885.1 Betaproteobacteria bacterium | reverse complement strand
CGATGATCAGGAACGGGATGAAGATCAGGAAGCCGATCTGGAATGCGGTTTTCAGTTCGCTGGTGACGAAGGCCGGCACCAGCACGCGCAGCGGAACGTCGTTCTTCGTCTTCGGCGCCGGCTGATGCGCGAGCTTGACGAACAGCGCGAGGTCGGCCTCGCGCGTCTGCCGGAACATGAATTTGCGCAGTGGCACCGCGGCGCGGCTCAATGCTTCGTCGAAGCCGATCTTCTGTTCGCTCCACGGCACGTAGGAATGGGTATAGATCCGGTTCAGCGCCGGCCCCATCACGAACAGCGTCAGAAACAGCGCGAGGCCGATCAGCACCTGGTTCGGCGGCGAACTCTGGGTGCCGAGCGCCTGTCGCAGCAGCGACAGCACGATGATGATGCGCGTGAAGCTGGTCATCAGCAGCAGCACCGCCGGGATGAAGGTGATCGCGGTCAGCACCAGCAGCGTCTGCACCGGCAGCGAATAATTCTCGCCGCCGCCGGCAGCCGGCGTGCTTGTGATCAGCGGCAAGTCGGCGGCGTGCGCGGCCAGCGCCAGGCATGCCCACAGCAGCGGTGTCAGCCATGCCAGCCGCAGCAGGCGGCGCGCGACGGCGGGCCGCTGCACCGCCGGCGTCGGTTCGGCTGCCGTAGGGTCGCCGTGCGGCTCAGGATTCACGGCGCGGCGCCTTCATCGTTGCCAGCAGCTTTGCGAACGGAGGGTCGGGCTGTCGCGCTTGCGGCAGGGCGGACTTCGGCCGCACCTGCAGCATGTTGATGCGTCCCGGCGCGACGCCGAGCACCAGCCAGTCGTCGGCGATTTCGACCACCACGACCCGTTCGCGCTGGCCCAGCGGCGTGTGCGCGACCAGTTTGATCGGCGATGCGCCGCTCCTCGCCAGCGGCGTGAAGCGCCGCAGCAGCCACACGATGATCCAGATCACCGCCAGCACCACCGCCAGTCCCAGCGTCGCCTGCAGCAGGCTCGACGTCACCGCGCCGGCATCGCTGCCGCCGGTGGCGAACGCCGGTGTCGCTGCCGCGGCCAGTGCGGACTGCGCGGGGATGCGGAACGGCGTCATCGGTTCAATTTGCGGATGCGTTCGGACGGCGCGATGATGTCGGTCAGGCGGATGCCGAATTTTTCGTTGACGACGACCACTTCGCCCTGCGCGATCAGGCAGCCGTTCACCAGCACGTCCATCGGTTCGCCGGCCAGCCCGTCGAGCTCCACCACCGAACCCTGCGCCAGCTGCAGGATGTGCTTGATCGGAATGCGCGTGCGACCGAGTTCGACCGTCAGCTGTACCGGGATGTCGAGGATCAGATCGATGTCCTGCTGTCCGCCGCCGGCCGGTGCCGGACTGCCGGCGAGCGGCTCGAACACAGTCGCTGCCCCTGACGGTGGCGTGGCGTCTGCTGCCGGCTGCACAGTAGACGGCTGTTGTGCCGCCTGCTCCGCCAGCGCCGCGCCCCAGCCGGCGTCTTCGTTGTCATTCGGTTCCTGCATGATGCTCTCCCGCAGCGGTGTCCTCGGGTACGGGCGCGAGGATGTTTTCCACCTTGATGGCATATTGCCCGTTCAGTGTTCCGTACCGGCATTCGAAAATTTCCACGCCGTCGATCTCGGCGTTGATCAGCGGCGGAATGTCGGCGCCGATGACGTCGCCTTTGCGCATGTTCAGCAACTGGTTGATGGTGACCGGAATCTTCGCGAGATTCGCGACCAGCTCGACTTCCGCGCCCTGCACCTGGCGGGTGAGCATGCGCACCCAGCGCCGGTCGGGCTCGGCGTGATCGCCCTGCACCGTGCTGTAGATCAGGTCGCGGATCGGCTCCAGCGTCGCATACGGCATGCAGATGTGAAACGTGCCGCCGCCGGAGCCGAGCTCGATGTTGAACGTGGTGACGACGACGATCTCGGTCGGGGTCGCGATGTTCGCGAACTGCGTGTGCATTTCGGAGCGCACGTACTCGAACGTCAGCGGATAGACGCTCTGCCAGGATTTCTGGTAATCGTCGAACACCACCTGCAGCATGCGCTGGATGATGCGCTGCTCGGTCTGCGTGAAGTCGCGGCCCTCGACGCGGGTGTGAAAGCGTCCGTCGCCGCCGAACAGGTTGTCGATCACCAGGAACACCAGCGTCGGCTCGAACACAAACAGGCCGTTGCCGCGCAGCGGCTTGATCTGCGTGATGTTGAGATTGGTCGGCACCGGCAGGTTGCGGATGAATTCGCTGTACTTGATCACGCGCACCGGGCTGACCGAGATTTCCGGGCTGCGCCGCATGAAATTGAAGAGGCCGATCCGCAGCAGGCGCGCGAAGCGGTCGTTGATGATTTCGAGCGTCGGCATGCGTCCGCGGACGATGCGCTCCTGCGTCGCCAGGTCGTACGGCCGGATGCCGCCGCGGTCCTCCTGCTGCTCGCTGTCGTCGGTTTCCCCGCTGACGCCGCGCAGCAGCGCGTCGACTTCGTCCTGGCTGAGAAACTCGCGGTTCATGCCCATTTACTGAATCACGAATGATGAAAAATAGATGCCGTCGATGCCGTGATTCGGCTGCGGGCCCGGCACTGCGGCGCGCGCCGCGGCCAGAATTTCGTCCATCAGCTTCTGCTTGCCGGCGACCGGCGTCAGATCGGACGCGTGCTGGCTCGACAGCAGCAACAGCAGGTGGTTGCGGATCGCCGGCATGTAGAGCTTGATGCGGTCGACCGACTTCTCGTCGACGGCCTGCAGCACGATGCCGGCCTGCAGGTACTGGTCGGCGTGATCCGCGACCAGATTGACGGTGAAGGTGTCGAGTTTCACGTAGAGCGGTTTCTTCACTTTCGCCACCGGCGTCGCATGTGAGTGGCGGTAGTGATAGTAGTACCAGCCGCCGCCGGCGGTGCCGGCGACGATCACCAGCAACAGCAGCAGGAGCGGCAGCCGCCTGGATTTTTTGGCCGGCGGCTGTGCCGCGGCGGGTGGGGCGGGAGGACGTTGGGCCATGCGGTTACGACGAATGAATGGATCGATTTACGGATTGTCGCCGTTGAGCGCCGCGGCCGGTCGCCGGAATAGCGCGCAATAGCCGCGTCAATTCGGCGATTGCGCTCATGCGAAGGTGTCGACGATGCGGTCGGAGCGGCTGAAATAGTGCACGACGCGAATCGGCTGCGCCGCGGTGGGGCTGCCCGCCGCTGCGATGCGGCGCGGCGCGCGATGGTCCTGCGGCGGTCCCTGACGCGGCCGTGAGTCGCTTTGTACCGCCGCCTGGCCGAGGAAAATGCCCTGTCCGGACAGCATGTCGCGCAGCCGTGGCATTGCCTGTTCCAGTGCGGCGCGCGTATCGGCGTGCGCCGCGGTGAACGTCACCGCCGCCTGGTCCGCCGCAACGTGGATGTGGACGTCGATCGGTCCCATGTGCGGCGGATTGACGTGCAGTTCGGCATGCTGCTGATGCAGCGTGATGACGTGCAGCAGGCCCTGTGCGACTTCATTGTGCCACGGCTGGCTGCCGACCGGCGCGGCGATGTGCTGGACCGTGATCGGAACGTTCTGCTGTGATGGCTGCGCGGTGTTGTGCATGCCGGCGGCGGCCGGCGTCACGCCGGGCGGCAGCGACGCGTTCACGTCGGACCGGGAAGTGGCCGTGGTGAGTGCCGCGGCAAGATCCCTGGCGTCATGCGCGTGATGCGCGGCATCCGCATCCGGTGCCTTGGCTGCCTGCGGCATGAAGATACCTTTTGACGTTGTGCCGGCGGGCAATGCGGAGCGGACTGTTGCGGTTGCCGCGGTCGTGGACGCGTCGGAACCGGTGGCGGCCGCGGGATCCGTCGCGGCTGTCGCCGCAGCGACCGGTGTTTTCAGCGACGCGGACGATCGCGTAGCGTTGGCAACCGCCGCCGGCGATGCAGCGCCGTTGCCGGCCGCGGCGTCACGCGTCGGCACGGCGGGTGATGCCGTCGCGGCCTGCGGCATCATCGGCAAGCCTGCGACTGCCACGGTGGTGGCTGCAGTCGCTGCATCCGCATCGGCGGAGTGCTTGCCGTTCTTGTCGTCGGCTGCATCCCTGGTATCGGTGCCGGGTGATTTTTCGGCGGTTTTGTCTGAACTTTTGGTGGCGGCATCGAACACCGAGCCGAAGCCGCTGTCCGTGCCGGAACTATCGGCGGGGCCGGCATCACCGGCAGTGGACGGAGCCGGGGCGGACGCCGCAGCCGGCGTCGGCGCTGATAAAAGCGGCAGGGTCATGATGTCTCCGATATCAATGTCAATCGGCTCCGTCGGCAGTGCGCGCGGCGGAGCGGGCGGCGAATTCGTCCTGCAGCCGCTGCTGCCGGCGTTCTTCGGTACGTTGTGCTGCACATTCGAGGCGGCGGTCGATCACTTCGTACGAGCCCTTCTTGCGGCGCTGCGCCTGCCATTGCTCACGCACGTTGTCGATGCGCTGGCGGATGCCGGCGATCATCGCCGACTGCTGCTCGATGGTGCGATCGAGGTTGTGCAGAAACGTATGAAAGTTGAGCAGAGCGGAGCCGCCGATGCCGCCGTGCACACTGTGGCCGAGGCGGCCTTGATAGTCGCTGCGCCAAGCCACCAGCTGGTGCAGTTTCTGTTCCGCTTCGCCGCATTGTTCCAGCAGCAGGCCGAGCTCGCGCGCGCTGATGTCGGCGCGGCGCTGGCAGAGTTCCTGCAGCAGTGTCAGCGCATGGGGTTTTTGCATGTGGAGCGTCTCCTGTCGTTCACTCACTGATCGCCGCTTCGGCGATCACCTGTTCCAGCTGCTGCAGGCTGTCCTGTAATCCCGCCTGCTGCTTCATGTCCTGCTGCAGGTACGCCTGCAGCCGCGGCCACGCGGCGATCGCGTCGTCGAGCAGCGGATCCGATCCGGCGGCGTAGGCGCCGACGCTGATCAGATCGCGATTGCGCTGATATGACGAATACAGTTGCCTGAAGCGTCGCACCTGCTCGCGCTGTTCGTCGCTCACCAGTGCGTGCATCGCGCGGCTGATCGACGCTTCGATGTCGATCGCCGGGTAATGCCCCTGGTCGGCGAGGTGACGCGACAGCACGATGTGGCCGTCGAGAATCGCGCGCGCGCTATCGGCGATCGGATCCTGCTGATCGTCGCCTTCGGTGAGCACGGTGTAGAACGCGGTGATCGAGCCGCTGCCGGGCGTCGAATTGCCGGCACGCTCCACCAGCTGCGGCAGGCGCGCGAACACCGATGGCGGATAGCCCTTGGTCGCGGGCGGCTCGCCGATCGCCAGCGCGATCTCGCGCTGCGCCATCGCGTAGCGCGTCAGCGAATCCATGATCAGCAGCACGTGCTTGCCGCAATCGCGGAAATATTCGGCGATCGTCGTGGCGTAGGCGGCACCCTGCAGGCGCAGCAGCGGCGAGGTGTCGGCCGGCGCCGCCACCACCACCGAACGCTGCAAGCCGTCGCTGCCGAGTATCTGTTCGATGAATTCCTTGACCTCGCGTCCGCGCTCGCCGATCAGGCCGACGACGATCACGTCGGCTTTGGTGTAGCGTGCCATCATTCCGAGCAGGATGCTCTTGCCGACGCCGCTGCCGGCGAACAGACCGAGGCGCTGGCCGCGGCCGACCGTCAGCAGCGCATTGATCGCGCGCACGCCGACGTCCAGTATTGTGGTGATCGGTTCACGGTCGATCGGATTGAGCGGGCGGCTTTGCAGCGGCCGCCACGCATCCGTTGCCACCGCCGCGCGCCGGTCCAGTGGGCGGCCGGCGCCGTCGAGCACGCGGCCCAGCAGGCAGTCGCCGACCGGTAGCGCACGGGTGCGGTCGACCGAGCGCCGCGCCGGCGCCGGCGTACGATCGAGCGACGGCCGCGGCAGTTGTGCTTCGAACGGTGTTACCGGCGCGCCGGGCGTCAATCCGTAAATGTCGCTCACCGGCATCAGGAACAGGCGTTCGCCGGAGAAGCCGACGACTTCCGCTTCGGCCATGCTGGTATTGTCCTGCATGATCAGGCAGGTGCTGCCGATCGGCAGTTTCAGCCCGACGGCTTCCAGCACCAGTCCGGCGACCCGGGTCAGCCGGCCGCGCGGCTGCAGCGGCGCGGCCGCCGCGACGCGGCGGTTGCAGGCCAGCAGGAATTCGCGGCAGCGCGTGCCGAAATCAGTCAGATCCGATCCATCCATGATCTCGTCCCAGGCTGGCGGCCAGCCGCTGCCAGCGGCTGCCGGTGGTGGCGTCGACGCTGCAGTGCGCGTTTTCGATGCGGCAGCCGCCGCGTTCGATCGCGGCGTCGGGAACCAGCGCGCAGGCGCCGGTTCCGGTTTCCTCGACGAAGCGGCGTACCAGCTCGATGTCTTCCGGGTTCAGCAGCACGCGCGCCGGGCGTGCGGACTCGGACAACTGCAGCAGCGCATCGCGCACCGCCGGTATCACCAGCTCGCGACGCACTTCAAGCGCTGCGCCGAGCAGCCGCCGCGCGAACGCCAGCGCCAGGTCGAGCACGTCGTCCGCCAGCTGCTGTTCGTTTTCGGCGACGCCGTGTGCCAGCGCCATCAGCAGGGTGTGCAGGCGCTGCCGCTCGGCTGCGGCCTGTTCCAGGCCGGCACGATGGCCGGCTTCGTAACCCGCGTCGTGGCCGGTGCGGCGGCCTTCGCTTTCGGCACGCCGTCGCAGCGCGTCGAGATCGTCCGCGGCTGCCACGGCTGCCGCTGCCGGAGCGGGGTCGGCCAGTGCGCGCATCTCCCAGCGCTGCCATGCGGTAGGCTGCTTCTTCGGTATCAGCGGACTAGACATACGCGTCGTCCCCGTGGCCGCCGAGCACGATCTCGCCTTCGTCGGCGAGCCGGCGTACGGTCTTCAGGATCTCCTTCTGCTGTGCCTCGACTTCGCTGACCCGCACCGGGCCGCGGGTTTCGAGCTCGTCGCGCAGCAGTTCCGCTGCGCGCTGCGACATGTTGGAGAAAATCTTTTCGCGCAACGCCTCGCTGGTGCCCTTCAGCGCCACCACCAGCGAATCGGACTGCGTCTCCTTCAGCAGCGCGCGCATGCCGCGATCGTCGAGTTCGAGCAGGTTCTCGAACACGAACATTTCGTCCATGATCTTTTGTGCCAGGTCGGCGTCGTATTCACGGACCGATTCGACGATCGCGGTCTCGTGCGTACTGTTCATGAAATTCAGGATTTCGGCGGCGGTGCGCGCGCCGCCGAGCGCGGATTTCTTCAGGTTGTCGTTCTTCGACAGCACCTTGCCCAGCACGTCGTTCAATTCGCGCAGCGCCGCGGGCTGGATGCCGTCGAGCGTCGCAATGCGCAGCATCACGTCGTTGCGCAGCCGTTCGTGGAACAGCGCCAGGATCTCCGCCGTCTGGTCGCGTTCCAGATGCACCAGAATCGAGGCGATGATCTGCGGATGCTCGTTGCGGATCAGTTCGGCGACGGTGGACGGTTCCACCCATTTCAGGCCCTCGATGCCGCTGGCATCGCCGCCCTGCAGGATGCGGTCGAGCAGGTAGCCGGCCTTGTCGCTGCCCAATGCCTTGGTCAGCACCGAGCGGATGTAATCGCCGGAGTCGGTGCCGATCGACGATTGCTGTCCGGCATCACTGTGAAAGCTGGTCAGCACCGCGTCGATGCGATCGCGCGTGACGTTGCCGAGCTTCGCCATCGTTTCGCCGAGCTTCTGCACCTCTTTCGGCGACAGGTACTTGAAAACGGCAGCGGCCTCGTCCTCACCCATCGACAACAGCAGCACGGCGCTGTCCTGCAGACCCTGCTCATTCATCCTTGTTCACCCATGCCTTGACGACGTTGGCGACGATTTTCGGGTTCTGTGCCGCGAGCTGCCGCGCCTGCTGCAGATTGTTCTCGGTCGCCGGGATCACGTCGGGGCCGGTCGCGAGCGCGACGGCCGGTTCCGGCGCCGGCAGCGCGGGCGGTACCGTGAGTTGCCGCAGCGCCGGCCGCAGCAGGCCGAAGATGAACCATGCGGCCAGCACCGCGAGCAGCAGCGCCTTGCCCGCGTCGCGCGCCAGCGCAATGACGTCCGGGCGCTGCCACAGCGGCAATTTCGGCGCGGCGGCTTCCTTCGTAACGCTGAACGGCGCATTGACGACATTGACCGAATCGCCGCGTGCCTGATCGAAGCCCATCGCTTCCTTCACCAGCGAGCGGATCTGCGACATCTGCTCGAGCGACAGCGGCGCCGCCGCGGTGTGCCCCTTGTCGTCGGTTGTATCGCGGTAATTGACGACCACCGCGGCGCTCAGGCGCTTGATGACGCCGACCGGGTTGCTGGTATGGCGGATGGTCTTGTCCACCGCGTACGACACCGAGGTGTCCTTGTGCGTGGAGGTCGGTGCCGCCGCCGTGGACGATGCCGATGATGCGGACGGCTGCGACGGGTCGGACGGCGCGGCCGCGGTCTGCGTGGAAGCCGGCGCGGCGATCGGTGCAATACCTGCAGCGGGCGGCTGATTCGACAGCGCGCCCGGCACGCCCTGCACCTGCGACTGGCCGGTGGTGGCGGACTCGATCGAATGCCGGCTGCGGATCGTCGAGTTGTCCGCATTGCCGTTCGGCTGGAATGTCTGCGCCGTCGATTCGGTGCGGCTGAAATCGACGTCGGCGCTGACCTGCACGCGCACGTTGTCCTTGCCGACGATGGGCTCGATGATGTCCTGTATGCGGCGGATCGCACTGTGCTCGACTTTCTGCACGTAGGCGAGCTGGCCGGGATCGAGATTGTCGCCGTCGGCGCCGGCCTGGCGGCTGAGCAGGACGCCGTTCTGATCGATGATGCTGACATTCTTCGTCGACAGTTCCGGCACGGCACTGGCGACCAGATAGCGGATGCCGCTGACCTGCGCATGGTCCAGCGTCCGTCCCGGGTAGAGCGTCACCAGCACCGACGCCGACGGGTGCTCCTGCTCGCGCAGGAACACCGACGGTTTCGGGATTGCCAGATGCACGCGCGCCGAGCGCACCGCCGACAGCGACTGGATCGAGCGCGCCAGTTCGCCGGCCAGCGCACGCTGGTAATTGACCTGCTCCTGGAAGCGGGTGGTGCCGAACTTCTGGGTGCCGATCAGATCGAAACCGGCGTTGCCGCCTTTCGGCAGGCCCATCGATGCCAGCCGCAGGCGTGTTTCGTATACCTTGCCGGACGGGACCATGATCGCGCCGCCGCCGTCGGTGAATTTGTACGGGACGTTCATCTGCGACAGCTGCGCGATGATCGCGCCGCCGTCGCGGTCGGACAGGTTGCTGAACAGCACACGGTAATCCGGCGCCGTTCCCCACAGCCACGCGCCGACGGCCAGCGCCACGATCGCGGCCGTGCTTACCATCAGCAGCAATTTCTGCCGCATCGGCATGTTGGCGATGTTGCGCAGCAGGTTCGCCGCGGCGTTTTCCGTTTCGGCTGCCATGTAAGAATTCGCTGGTCGTGGTTGACGCCGTCATCAGGCGACGCCAGCGATTATTGCCGCAGCGGTGCCCGCAGCATCCCGCAAATAACAGCGCTTTTCGGGTTTATTTCCGGAGGCCGCGGGCGGCCGTTTCGCCGTATGCTGCATCCCGTTAACGGATTGCGGGCGGCCACAGTTGCTTCACCGGGCTTCGGAGAGTGCAATGGCAATGGAAGGTATTTCAATGGACGCGCTGCTGGCAGGGCTGCGGGCGGCGCGCGAGGCGGCAGGCAAGCTTCCGGACGGCGCGCCGGCGTCAAAGGACGGACCGGATTTCGCGTCGCTGCTGAAGGCCGGGATCGATCGCGTCGATCAGGCGCAATCGACGGCGGGGCAGATGGCTGAACGTTTTCAGCTCGGCGATCCCGATGTCGGGCTGGCCGATACGATGCTCGCATTGCAGAAAGCGAACATCTCGCTGCAGGCAATGGTGCAGGTGCGCAACAAGGTGGTCGCCGCCTACCAGGACATCATGAATCTCCCGGTCTGAGGTGCGGTGCACTGCGCGCACCGCAGACAAACGCTGCGCGTCGGCGGACAGCCTGTATCGGGACGAATGTCCGGTTACGCTGTGCCGATTCGATCGACGTGATTGGCGGCAATCATTGGAGCACGGCCGCGGACTCGTCCCGCATCACGTGAGCACCAGCGGCAGCGTGCGCAAGCGGCGTCCGGTAGCCGCCGCAATGGCATTTGCCACCGCGGGCGTGATCGGCGGCGTGCCGGGCTCGCCGACGCCGGTGGGCTTCTCTTTGGACGGTACGATGTACACTTCGACCGCCGGCATTTCGTTGATGCGCAGTACCGGATAGCCGTCAAAGTTCGACTGCTCGATTGCGCCATTCTTGAGCGTGATTTTGCCGTAGAGCGCGGCCGCGAGCCCGTAGCCGAGACCGCCTTCCATCTGCGCGCGTATCATGTCCGGGTTGACGGCAAAGCCGCAATCAACGGCACACACGACACGATCGACCTTGAAGCGGCCATCGCCGCCAACCGTCACTTCGGCAACTTGCGCGACGTAGGTGTTGAACGACTTGTGTAGCGCGACGCCGCGGCCGCGCTTTTCGCCGTTGCGCCCCGGCGCGAGCGGTGTGCTCCAGCCGGCCTTGTCGGCAGCGAGCTTCAGCACGCCGGCATGCCGCGGATGTTTCGCGAGCAGTTGCCGGCGAAATGCCACCGGATCGGTCTTGGCCTTCGCTGCCAGCTCGTCGATCATCGTTTCAGTCGAGTACGCAGTATGAGTGTGGCCGACGGAGCGCCACCATTGCACCGGCACCGGCAGTCTGGTCGTGTTCAGCTCGACGCTGAGATTCGGGATCGCGTACGGCAGATCCGCCGCGCCTTCGACCGACGTCGGATCGATGCCGTGCTTCACCATTGCCTGAAGCGGCGAGCCGGCAAGAATCGACTGGCCGACGATGCGATGCTCCCATGCGACCGCATGGCCCTGCGCATCGAGGCCGGCACGCAGCCGGTGCACGTAAAGCGGACGATAGTAATCGCGGCGCATGTCGTCCTCACGTGCCCACACCAGTTTCACCGTCGCGTGGCCGCCGTGGCGCTGCGCGTACGCCTTCGCGATGGTCGCGGCTTCGACCGGATAATCGCTGTGCGGATTGGCGCG
>JBDZVW010000386.1:0-2886 GCA_040255885.1 Betaproteobacteria bacterium | reverse complement strand
GGGTGCTGACGGAGCGCGAGCCGGGGCGGGATTGCGGCGATTACTTTTTGCTGCGCCGCTACGAGCGGTGCCGCAAGGAAGACGTGCTGGCGGTGGGGCTCATGACTGATGGTTTGCAGAAACTGTTCGGCAGCCGTAATGTTTTTGCTGCAGGGGTGCGCAATCCGGGGGTCGATTGCGTCGACCAGTGGGCGCCGGTAAAACGGTTGCTGGCGCGCCACGCGGCGGCGTGAGTGGAACGCCGGATGCGTAAGCGGAACGTTGCGCGGACGATTACATTAACTGGACCGGTTCGTGATGTTGAAGAAGATGCTTGCGGGGATGGGGACGGCGCTGGCGCTGGTGGCGCTGGTCGCACACGCCGATGAAGCGGCGCTGAAACGGGAGTTGCAGGCCAAATTTCCGAAGACCGACATCGAAAGCGTCGCGCCAACGCCGTTGCCGGGCCTCTACGAGGTTTTCAGCAACGGGCAGATTTTCTATACCGATGCCCATGCGAATTACGCGATCGTCGGCGGCAACCTGATCGACATCAACAAGCGCGTGAGCCTGACCGAGGAGCGGCTGCGCCGGCTGACGGCGGTCAATTTCAGCGAGTTGCCGCTCGGCCTGGCGATGAAGAAAGTCGTCGGCAACGGCGATCACAAGCTCGCCTATTTCGCCGATCCCAATTGCCCGTACTGCAAGAGATTCGAACACGACCTTGCCGGCCTGCATGACGTTACGATCTACACTTTTCTCTATCCGGTGCTGGGCAAGGATTCGGTGAAGAAGGCGAAGGCGGTGTGGTGCTCCGCTGACCGGCAGAAGGTGTGGGACGAATGGATGCTGAACGGCGTCCCGCTGCCAGCCGCGGGCAACTGCGACACCGCACAGATCGGGCAGATACTGGCGCTGGGCCACAAGCTGAACGTGACCGCCACGCCGACATTGATTTTTGCCAACGGCGAACGTGTGGCCGGCGCGATATCGGTCGCGGAGCTCGAAGCGCATTTTGCCGCGCCACCGGTGTCGAAGTAAAAGCACGCCGGCCGGCCCTTCAAGCCCTTCTCCCGCCGGGAGAAGGGCTGCGGTGAGGGAAAAGCAAACGGTCTGTTGTCGATACGCCGGTTATCGGTTGGGCGAATCTACATCGTCCGCAGTCATCATCGGAGCCAGACCTTACCGGCCAGCCTGTTCCGCGGAACCGGCCTGCGGCACCGGATAGCCGTTTGGCAGCAGTACCCAGAAACGTCCCTGCTGTTTCATCCTGCCCGCCTCTGCACCGGCCGCGGCGCCCGATCCCCAGAAGAAATCCGCCCGCAATGGCCCGCTGATCGCGCCGCCGGTATCCTGCGCCAGCGTCAATTCCTGCAGCGGCCGGTCGCTGTGCGGCCAGGTTGTCGCGAGATAGACCGGGCTGCCGAGCGGAATGTAACGCCGGTCGACGGCAATCGAGCGGTGCGCGGTAAGCGGCACGCCCAGCGCGCCGAGCGGCCCGGCGAGCGTGATCGGCAGCTCGCGGAAAAAAACGTACGATTCGTTGTGGTTCAGCACGGCGTTGAGCTGCCGCGGATGTTTACGGGCCCACGCCTTGATACCCTGCATCGATGCGTTGCTCAGTGCCAGGTCGCCGCGCTTGATCAGATAACGGCCGACCGAGCGGTACGGATAGCCGTTCTGATCGGCGTAGCCGACGCGGATGCGCGCGCCGCTGTTGAGCTCGATCTGTCCCGACCCCTGGATCTGCAGGAAGAACAGATCGATCGCGTTGTCCACCCACGCGATCGCCTTGCCGTCGAGATCGCCCTTGCCCTGCTCGATGCCGGCGCGATCGTAATAGGGCACGACCTTGCGTCCGTCGAGACGTCCGCGCAGCCGCAGGTGCTTGAGCTGCGGATAGACCGAGCTCAGATCGATGTCGAGCAGGTCGTCCGGCACGCCGTACACCGGATAGTGGTAGCGCGCGGAGCGCGTGCGGCTGCCATGCAGCACCGGTTCGTAATAGCCGGTGACCAGGCCGGTTTCTCCACCTTCGCTGCTCGACAGCTGATACGCGACGAAATTGGATTCGAAGTAGCTGCGGATGGCGCTGTCATCGTTGCCGTCGACCTGCTGTGCTGCCGTGCATGCGGCTTTCCAGTGATCCTTGTTTTTCAGCGTGCTGCAACTGTTGAGCCAGGCGTCCCACACCGCCGACAGCGCGTCGCTGTGCCAGCCCGGCAGCGCGCTCCATGGGGCGCGCGAAAATGTGACCACCGGCGGCTGGGGCGGCTGTTGCGACGGTGGACACACGGCGGCGGTCGCCGCCTTGCCGGCTGCCTCTGGCGGCTGCTGCGGTACGCTCTGGCAGGCAGCCAGAGCCAGCGTGCAGGCCGTGACTGCCGCCCGCACGATCAGCCGCAAATTGCTTTTTCCCGGTATTCGGTTAAAGTCCGGCATTCCGTGATGACGCAACGATAACGGTGAAATCCGATGGCATGGGTATTTCTGGAGATTCTTGCGGCGGCCGCAGTGGGCGCGCTGCTGGTGTGGTGGACGCTGCCGCGGCGCAAGCCGGCGCAGGACGATGGAGACGACGGAGGCCGTTCGTCCTGAACATCGCGCGGCCTGCGTGGGGCTGTGTCAGTGCAATACCCGCGGCATGCTGAGCGTGAATTCCGGAATCGCCGCGTCGAAATGCAGGCCGTCCTCGGCCACCATCTGGTAGCTGCCGCGCATCGTGCCCACCGGGGTGGCGATTGCCGCGCCACTGGTGTATTCGAAGCTTTCGTTGGGTTTCAGGTACGGCTGTTCGCCGACGACGCCGAGCCCGCGCACTTCCTGTACCTGACTGTTGGCATCGGTGATCACCCAGTGGCGGCTCACCAGTTGCGCCGGAACCGTTCCGGTATTGGTGATCGTGAT
>JBDZVW010000063.1:0-11094 GCA_040255885.1 Betaproteobacteria bacterium | reverse complement strand
TGTCCTTGAGCCAGCGGAAGAGCCGGCGCAATTCCGCTCGCAGGATGGCCTGATTTGACAGGCCACTGAACAACGTCTCGATGGTGTCGAGCACGACGCGCTTCGCGCCGATGCTGTCAATCGCATAGCCCAGCCGGACGAACAGACCTTCCAGATCGTAATCGCCGGTTTCATCGATTTCGCTCCGTTCGACCCGCACGAAATCGATCGCCAGCTTCTTCCGCGCCATCAGATCGTCGAGATCGAAGCCGAGGGAGCGCACGTTCTGCACCAGCTCCGCCGCCGTTTCCTCGAATGCCATCAACACGCCGGGCTCGTCGTATTGGGTGACCCCGCGCACCAGGAATTCGGTCGCCAACAGCGTCTTCCCGCATCCGGCACCCCCGCAGACAAGCGTCGGCCGTCCGCGCGGCAGACCACCGTTGGTGATCTCGTCCAGTCCTTCGATACCGGTGGGGGCTTTCGGCAGGCTGCGGCACTCTGTGCTTGATGCAGCGTCTTCCACGATTACCGAACCCTTAAAAATACAACCCGACGATGCGCTACTGTAAGCCAGAAATGGAAGGAATGGAATCTTGAGCCAGCGGGTTGGATACTACGCGCGCCCCGGTCCGAGTGGCTCCACCGCCGCTAACGGCCGCAATGCTCGTCTCCGTTTTTCGCGATTACGCTGCGACGAGGACGATGATCGAAGTATGATGAAAAAATCTTCGGTCAGGGTGCGACGTGCAATCCGGCCGGCTCGCTCGCGATACGGCGCTCGGCCGCGCGCACGGTGTTGGCGATCAGCATGGTGACGGTCATCGGCCCGACGCCGCCCGGAACCGGCGTGATGTAAGCGGCCTTGGCCTTGACGCTCTCGAAATCGACGTCGCCGGCAACCTTGCCGGATGGCAGGCGGTTGATGCCGACATCGATGACGGCCGCGCCGGGCTTTATCATCGCCGCCGAAATCAGCCCCGGCCGCCCGACCGCGGTCACCAGAATGTCGGCACGCCGCGTGTGCGCAGCCAGGTCCCGGGTTTGCGAATGGCAGAACGTAACGGTGGCACCGCGCTCCAGCAGCATCAATGCCATCGGTTTGCCGACGATGACGCTGCGCCCCACCACCACCGCGTCGCGGCCGGCAATCGGGATGCCGGCGGCATCCAGCAGCTTCACTACACCGTAGGGTGTGCAAGGGGGATAGACCGACGCGCCGGCCAGCAGCTTGCCCATGTTGTGAACATGGAATCCGTCGACGTCCTTGTCCGCCGAGATTTCTTCCAGGATGCGGCCGTCATCGAGTTGCGGCGGCAGCGGCAGCTGCACCAGGATGCCGTGAATGCGCGGGTCGCGATTGAGACGTCGGATCAGGTCGAGCGCCGCGGATTCGTCGCTGTCGGCGGGCAGTTGATGCACTTCCGAATAGACGCCGACTTCGTGGCAGGCGCCGACCTTGGCGCGGGTATAGAGCTGTGAGGCCTGGTTTTCTCCAAGTAAAACGACGGCAAGGCCGGGTTGAATACCCCTGGCCCGGAGAGCTTGAACGTGCTGCTTGAGTTCGGTGCGGATGAGTTTCGCGATGGCGACGCCATCAATGACGATGGCTGCCATGAGTCGCAAAGTGCAGGATCATACGGTTGAGCACATATCCTTCTTCTCACCCGTCAATCTGGCAGCAAAGCGTTCGGCGGCAGAAACCGTGTTGCAGACCAGCATCGTTACTGTCATCGGTCCGACGCCACCAGGCACCGGCGTGATGTACGAGGCCTTTTTTCTTACGCCTTCGAAATCAACGTCGCCAACCAGCCTACCATCGGGCAAGCGGTTAATGCCAACATCGATCACCACTGCTCCGGTCTTGATCATCTGTGGAACGACCAGTCCCGGGCATCCGGCGGCCACCACCAGGATATCCGCCAGGATGGTGAACTGCGCGAGATCGCGCGTCTTGATGTGGCAGATCGCGACTGTAGCATCTTTCTGCATCAGCATCAACGCCATTGGTTTGCCCACGATATTGCTTGCGCCGACCACCACGACGTTCTGTCCTTCGATCGGAATCCCCTCGTATTCGAGCAGTTTCTGCACGCCGTATGGCGTACACGGCGGGAAAATCGTGTCATCTCCCACCACCAGCCCGCCGACGTTGTAGAGCTGGAAGCCGTCGACGTCCTTGTCCACCGATATTGCGCCCAGCACTTCACGCAGGTGGAAATGCTGCGGCAGGGGCAACTGCACCAGGATACCGTGAATTTTCGGATCCTCGTTGAGCTCGCGAATCTTCGCGATCACGGCGTCCTGACTCGCTGTCGCCGGAAACAGATGTTCATCGGAATACAGTCCCACCTCGGCGCAGGCTTTCACCTTGTTGCGCACGTAGACCTTCGATGCCTGATTGTCGCCCACCATCACGACCGCCAGGCCCGGGGTCACGCCACGCGCTTTCAGCGCTTCGACCCGCGTCTTGCACTCCGCTCTCACCTCGTGCGCGACGGCCTTGCCGTCGATGATCCTGGCTGTCATGAATTCACCTTCATTCTGTTGAACCGCAAATGTTGCGCTACGTTTTTCTCAAGGCCGGCGGGCGGAACGGAGTCCTTTTTTCTCGGAACTCCGCTCCGTCGCCGCGATCATATCGACCCTGTTGCCGCCGCCTTGCTGACGGCGTTCAAATCTGCACTTCCTCGAGTTCGCGCCCGGCGGTCTCCGGCCCTATTGCATAGCCGATGATCGTCAGAATCCACAAGCACGAGGTCAGCAGGAACGGGATGGTGGGACCCCACGCGGCGATTCCGTACCCGACCAGGGCCGGCGCGAAGATCGACGCCACGCGGCCGCCGCCGACCATGAGCCCGAAGCCGGTGCCACGTCTGGTGGTGTGGAAGAACTCGCTCAGGTAGGTATCACCGACGCCCCACAACCAGCCGAGCATGCCGATCATGATCGCGCCGAACACCGCGAAAGTCGTGAAAGAATCGGTCGTCGATGCCACGACAGTGCAGCCGATCATGATCAGTGCGCCGAGAATCCCGGCGAATCGCCGGCCCGCCCAGTCCGACAATCCGGTTCCGACGTAGGACAGGAAAAACTGCACGATATAGAACAGCATCGCCCAGAAGATCGCATCCGATGTTGTCAGGCCGAATTTTTTCACCATGAAAGTGGTCAGGAAGACCGTGATCCCCCAGTAGCCACAAGCATTGGCGACGTACAGCAGCCACCCGATGAAGATCCGCTTTGGCGCCCCGGGGACCTTCCATATGTTGAAAATGGTCGTGTGCACATGCTTGATCCCGTCTTCCCGCTCTCTGCGCTCGATTTCCAGTTTGGCCACTTTAAACCGCGCCGACTCCTGAACGATGCGCCGGAAAACGAAAACCAGCAGCGCCGGTACGGCCGCGAAGATGAACGTCCATTCCCATCCCCAGCGCGGCACAATGAACAGCGCCGCGATCGCCGCCAGGATGTAGCCGGCGGAATAGAGCGAGAACATGATGCCGCCGGTGCCGAGCGCGCGAACCTTCTTCGGCCACATTTCGGCGGTGTAGGGCGCTCCGACGGCCAGCTCACCTGCTCCGCCGATCCCAGTCAGGAAACGCAATATCGTGAACAGCGTGACATTGTGTGTCAGTCCGCTGATGGCTGTGGTAAAGCCATAGATGAGGATTGAGTACCCCAGCGTATCGCGCCGGCCGATACGGTCGGCGAGCCAGCCGAAGCCGATGGTCCCGATGGTGTAGCCGACCAGAAAGATCGAGCCGATCAGCCCGAAGGCCTGCACGGTGATGTGGAGATCCTGAATGATCAGCGGCCCCAGCATGCCCAGCAGATTGACCGCGTACGCGTCAAATCCGTATCCCAGTCCCGCCGCGATTGCGACCATCAGTGCCGCACGGAATGGTACGTGCATATGTGACGTATGCGGCGTCTCGGGGCGCGCCCTGCCTCCGCCTGTTCCCAAAACGGCTTCCTCTGCCGATTGCCTGCCTCCCCAGATGTGTCGTCTCATTTCCGGCCTCCGTCGGTTATGCAGCGTTGTTTGTCCGCAGCACTGTTGCCGGCGCAAGCTCTTGCTGAAGTGCTGAGCGGCCGAAAAAGAGCGGACGGCGATAAAAATTCAGAAGCGGCGGGTAGTCCGGCGCCGCAGGAATGCCTGCGTAGCGGTGCGGCACGCTCGTGGTGCACGCACTCGCGCCTTCCACTGTCAGGTTCCTCTATTCGGGAACTGAATCCAGGTTTCACGAATTCCTCCTTTTCACTGCGCTGAGTTGGGGACAACCGTTACATCTTGATACTCCGTCGTAAAATCGTTGCCGTTTTTTCCATTCGGCTCTTGCGCCGCACGCAGCGCCCTGCCGCCCGTCCGAGCCGGCGGACGTTGCGGGACGAAAACGCTGCCTACGTCGCTCCCGGCGGCGACACGTAGCGCGAAATCAGCGCCGACAGCTTGCGCATGACGCGGTAGGCGGATGCCGGATCGCGCTCCAGTATCGCGATCGCTTCCCTGCCGTTGATCCGCAGCGTCACCGAGTTTTCGATGCAGGTCGCCTTCGCGATGCGGCGCGGCTGATTCTCCAGCAACGCATTCCAGCCGAAGACTTCGCCCTTGCGCAGCATGAAGCCCGCCGGGCTGGAACGTTCGCCGCGCCCGACCAGGAATTCGACGCGTCCCGAATCGAGCACGAAGAAATCCTCCGCCGGATCTCCCTCGGCATAGAGCGCGGTAGCCGCCGCATGTTCTTCGCGCTTCGCCAGCGCCATCACGTCATGCAGCGTCTGCTGCGGCAGATCGGTGAACAGCTCGGCGACGTCGAGCGCGGTGGGATCGATGACGAAAATCGAATCGTCTTCCAGTTCCACCTGGTAGCGCTGCAGCGGCGCCTCCGCCAGCCCGATCGGCGCGCCGTTGCGAATGTCCCATTGCCACAGATGCAGATGGCAGGTCAGCACCGAACCGTCGTAAAGGCCTTCGCACAGCGGTGTGTCCTGATGCGGGCAGATGGCCTGATAGGCGAAATACTCATCGCCCGAATTGGCGATCAGTACTTTCAGATTGCCCTCTACCGCACATTCCTTGAGGCCGTCCGATGGCACCTCCGAGCGCTGGCATGCAAAGCGTCTGGTCATGGTCAACTGAATTTGTCGTAGCGAATATTGTCGGTGGTCAGCTTGGCTTCGAGCAGCAGCATGCGGATCGCGGCATCCACCGCCGGCGGCGGCCCGGCCAGATAGGCGCGCACATTGCGCGTACGTCCCTGCATGCCGCGGCTTGCCACCTCGTGCACCAGCCCTCGTTCAAAGGTGAGTTCCGGATAGGCATCACGCGCGGCCTGCGGCACGTCGTCGTCCGAAAAGGCCACCGTGATCGACAGCCGCTCCGGGAACTGCCGTTTGCAGGCCGCCAGTTCGTCGAGGCAGAAAGCGTCGTCGAAGGTGCGCACGCCGAAGAACATGTGCCCTTCGTACTGTTCGAAGTAATGCTCCTGGCACGCCCGCGCCAGGATCGACATCATACCCGCGATACCGCTACCGCCGCCGATCAGCAGAATGTTCTTGCCCAGTTTCGGATGAAACACCGCACTGCCGAGCGGGCCGTAAAGATCGACCGTGGTGCCTTCGATCGAGTCGGCGAACAGCCATTCCGACACGCCGCCGCCGGGCTTCTTTTTGACCAGGAAACGCAGCGCGCGCGCGCCGCGCTCGAAATTCACCATTGAATAGCCGCGGTAACCGGCAATGCCCGGCACTTCCATCACCATGAACTGGCCGGCATCATACTCGCAGGGTGCATCGAGCTCGACGTCGAAGCATGCGACGTCGCCGGTGAGCCGGCGCAGATTGCGAATGACGCCGCGCGTAAACGCCGGCACGCAGGCACCGGGATCCGTCGCATAGACGAAGCTCGATACCTCGAACGTGCAATCGCCGCGCGGCCGGCACTGGCACATCAGATACTCGTCCGGGTGCCGCAGGTAACGTCTGCCGGGCGCCTCCGGCCAGGTATCGGTGATTTCGCCGGACACCAGTTTTGCGCGGCAAGTACCGCAGGTGCCGCTGCTGCACTCGTACGGCAGGCTGATGCCGTCCGCCAGCGCCGCATAGAGAACACGCTGCTCCGGCTGCGCTTCGAACTGGTAGGCCCGGTTGCGGGCGTTGATCTGGATTCGCATGTCGTTGGAAAGATTCCGGGCGGCGGCTGCCGCGTCAGAACGGCACGTGATAACCGATGCCGAGCATGCGCGTATCGAGCTTGACCGTCCGTTTCAGCAGTTTCGGCCCGGCGCCGTTCAACCGCACGGTATCGACATATTTGCCGACCGCAAACAGATCGGTGGCACCGCCGTCGAGCGCGGTCTTGAATACCTGCAATGCGCTCACGACCTCGGCCTGGTTGTCTGCGCCATCCGGCCGCACGGTATAAACGGTCGCGTGGCGCGTCAGCGGCGAATGATCGCTGTTGTGACGCGGCAGCTGCTTGAGCAGCGTCTGCAGCCCGTTCCGGTCGTGTTCCAGCCACACCATGTCCTTGCGGATTTCCGGGCTGAACGTCGTGATGGTGTAATGGAACTCAGGCTCGCACAAACCGAGATAGCCGTCGTAGTTCGCATCATCCATCAGCAGGCACGACTGGTAGACCAGTTCCTCTATCGATTCTCTGCTTGACACCGTCGACACTCCTTCATGGCACCGCCGGCGATCCGCGCCGGCGATGGATTGTCTCAATCCGCGTCACGCCACGGCGGAAACGCGCTCGCGCTGTTCGCCGAACGGATCATACGACTTGCGGCCCATGCGCTTGCTCCACTCGGCGTAGTAGTGACGCATGCCGACTTCGTCGTGAATCGTGAAGTTCTCCTCGCGGCCGTGCAGCACCCAGCGGCTGCCGGTGCCTTCGCGCATCGCGCGCCCCTGGCCGCTGACGCCGAGCAGATCCTCGTGCAGGTTGCGGCCGAACGGCCCCCAGATGGTGTTGTGATCGCGGATGCGCTCGGCACGCTGTTCCGGCGTGTCGCTCTTCAGGCCCAGCCCGCGATATTCGATCGCGACCTTGTTCGGACCGAGCGGCGTCACGGTATCCATGCGGATCACCGACGTGCGCAGGTTGTAGGTCATGCCGGGGAACAGGTCGATCAGGATCCAGCCGCCTTCACTGAGGCCGGGCCAGCCGACGCCGCGCTTCTTGCTGCCGGCATAGGCGTCGTACTTGATTTCCATCGAGCCCACCAGCACGTGGCCATTGTCGTAGCCGACGCACTTGCGATCGAAATAGCCGGGCTGCATCATCCCGGTCACCCGGTTGAAGTAGTGCATGTAGTCGTGATAGAACTCGCTGTTGGTGTCATGCCACAGCTTGAAATTGGTGTTGACGACCGCGCGGTGGTAGTGAAAGATTTCGAGCGGCATCGTCATGAACGGCTCGAGCTCGGTCAGCGCCTCGCCGATGAAATCCTTGAGGGATCCGCCACTGTCGTCGAGGTTGACCCACACGAATCCGCCGTACGCGACTTCGGTGCGCACTTCGCGCAGCCCGCAGTCGGCCTTGTCGAAGCGGTCCTGATAACCTTCCTTCTGACGCGTGATGTCGACACAGCTGCCGTGCGTGTCGAACGACCACGAATGGAAAATGCAGGTGATACGCTTGGCGTTGCCGACCGGATCATACAGCAGCGTGTTGCCGCGGTGCGGGCAGATGTTGTAGAAGGTGCGCACCTGGTTGTCTTCGCCGCGCACGATGATCAGCGGCACACCGGCTGGATGCTGGAATGTCCGGTAATCGTGGACGTTCGGAATCTCGGATTCGTGACAGCCGATGTACCAGGTCTTGCTGAAGATCTTTTCCTGTTCTTCGCGAAAGATCCGCTCGTCGGTATAGATGCGCGAATCGACGTAATGCGTGGCGGGGAATTTGGGGCGTTCGGCCCACTGCGCGGCGTTCTTGGACATGTCTTTACCTCCGTAAACAAACAGTCGCAGCGACAATCTTCCAAGAGGTCAGCACGTTCCGTGCCCAGACGCCGGAACGCTCCGCAACGCGTGTAATGGCGCGGCTTTGCGCGATATCGGGAAATTGCCGGGCCGGCGCCTGGTTTCAAAACGAAACGCGCGCCATTGCAAGAAGAAACAGTGAGGCGTTACGGGAACAGCGGAATCGGCAGAGCAGCGGACAGGATGGCGGCGACGCCGGCCCTACTTCGACGCACGGCCACCGCCATTGTCATCGACGATCTGAAAGAAAATCTCGTCCTGCTTGATCATGCCGAGTTCGGTGCGGGCGCGTTCCTCGATCGCCGCGTAGCCCTGCTTGAGGTTGTGCACCTCGGCGTCGAGCGCGGCGTTGCGCGCCCTGAGCTTGTCGTTCTTCGCTTCCTGCGCCTTCACCTTGTGATCGATGTCGTAAACCCTGAGCCAGCTCCCCTTGCCAAGCCACAACGGATACTGCAGGGCCGCGATCAGGATCACCAGGATCAGCGACAGGCGCTTCATGAAATCAGCCTGCCCCGGCAAGCACTATCGCAACGCCGGCACGGCGCGGCGTGAAATGCCGTTTCATCCGGATTGCCTGCTCAACCGTTCGAAAGCCGCACGCCCGGCATAGGTGACGGAATCGCCGAGCTCTTCCTCGATGCGCAGCAGCTGGTTGTACTTGGCGATGCGGTCGGAGCGCGACAGCGAGCCGGTCTTGATCTGCATCGCGCCGGTGGCCACCGCGAGATCGGCGATCGTGGTGTCCTCGGTTTCACCGGAACGGTGCGAAATCACGGTCGTGTAGCCGGCGCGCCGCGCCAGCTCGATCGCGTCGAAGGTCTCGGTGAGCGTGCCGATCTGGTTGACCTTGATCAGTACCGAATTCGCAACGCCGCGCGCGATGCCTTCCCGGATGATACGGCTGTTGGTGACAAAGACATCGTCGCCGACCAGTTGCAGCCTGCCGCCGAGCCGTTCGGTCAGCAGCGCCCAGCCGTCCCAGTCGTCTTCCGCCATGCCGTCCTCGATCGACACGATCGGATATTTATCAGCCCACGCCGCAAGGTAGTCTGCAAATTGCGCGGAATCAAGCGTCAGCCCTTCGGATGCCAGCGTGTATTGGCCGTCCGCATAGAACTCCGAGCTGGCGCAGTCGATGCCCAGCGCAATCTCGTCGCCCGGCTTGTAACCGGCCGCTGCGATCGCTTCGAGAATGACGTCGATGGCCGCCGCATGCTTCGGCAGGCGCGGCGCGAAACCGCCCTCGTCGCCCACCGCGGTCGAAAGCTTCTTGCCGTGCAGCAGCTTCTTCAGCGTATGGAACACCTCGGCACCGGCCCGCAACGCTTCGCCGAAACGGTCGAATCCGAGCGGGATGATCATGAATTCCTGCATGTCGAGCCCGTTGTCGGCATGCGCACCGCCATTGATGACGTTCATCATCGGCACCGGCATGATCATGCGTCCGGCCCCGCCGAGATAGCGGTACAGCGGCAGCCCGGATTCCTCGGCGGCAGCGCGCGCCGCCGCCAGCGACACCGCCAGAATCGCGTTGGCGCCGAGACGCGATTTGTTGTCGGTGCCGTCGAGGTCGATCAGCGTCTGATCGATGAAAGCCTGTTCGCTGGCATCGAGGCCGATCACCGCTTCGCAGATCTCGGTATTTGCGAATTCGACCGCGTTGAGCACACCCTTGCCGCCGAAGCGGGCGCTGTCGCCGTCCCGCAGTTCGATCGCTTCGCGGCTGCCGGTCGATGCACCGGACGGCACTGCGGCTCGGCCCAGTGCCCCGGATTCGAGTAATACGTCGGCTTCCACCGTGGGAAATCCGCGGGAGTCGAGAATTTCCCGGGCCACGATATCGACGATTGCGCTCATCGTTATTCCTTTTTAATTAAAAGCTTGTAAAGTATACGTGATTTTATGGTTCAGATTTAGCGACGAGGTTTTCGGCAAACCCCTGGCGCTTTGCGAGCTCATCCAGCGCCTTGAGTGTTTCCAGCAACACCTTCATATGCTGCAGCGGCCACGCGTTCGGACCGTCCGACAGCGCCTTTTCCGGCTGCGGATGCGTTTCCATGAACACGCCGGCAACGCCGCTGGCCACCGCCGCCCGCGCCAGCACCGGCACGAACTCGCGCTGCCCACCGCTCGAGTTGCCGCGCCCGCCCGGCAACTGCACCGAATGCGTGGCATCGAACACCACCGGGCAGCCGGTATCGCGCATGATCATCAGCGCGCGCATGTCGGACACCAGATTGTGATAGCCGAAGCTGGCGCCGCGTTCGCACACCAGGATATTGTCGTCCCCGCTCGCCGCCCTGGCCTTCTCGACGACGTTCTTCATGTCCTCGGGCGCCAGAAACTGCCCCTTCTTGATATTGACCGGCCGACCCGCCCGTGCCACCGCGTGAATGAAATCGGTCTGCCGGCACAGAAACGCTGGCGTCTGCAGCACGTCGACCGTTTCCGCGACGGCGGCGATCTCGTCCAACTCATGAACATCGGTCAGAACCGGCACGCCGATCTGCTTCCTGACCTCGCCCAATATCTCAAGCCCTTTGTCCACGCCCAAGCCACGAAACGATTTTTCGGAGCTGCGATTGGCCTTGTCGTAGGACGATTTGTAAATGAACGGAATGCCGACCTCGGTGCAGATTTCCTTCAGGCGGCCGGCCGTGTCGAACGCCAGCTGGCGCGACTCGACGACGCAGGGGCCGGCTATCAGAAATAGCGGCCTGTCGAGACCAGCTTCGAATCCGCACAGCTTCATAGAATGCACCCGCCGGCTCCGACCAACGCCTCCGCGGTCACGCCCAGCCGGTTAATCAGCCGGCACCGATCGTCTGCATCGCACTCCGAATCTTTCCCCTCCTCGAATGAGGAGGGGTGCCCGCGCAGGCGGGCGGGGTGGTGTGCGGCGCCGGAAAAACCAACCACCCCTTCCGCTTCGCTCCCTCCCCTCCTTAAAAACAGGAGGGGAGATACATCACGTTGTGAACAGCGCACAAGTATCTGCCTCATTGATGCGCCCATATCCTGCGCTCCAAGGTCGCATGCCCTGCGATACCTGCCCCGTGCTGCTGCAGCGTTCTCAATGCGTACGCCAAAGGCACCCCGGCCGCAGCATATCGGTTGCGGTGA
>JBDZVW010000385.1:0-2897 GCA_040255885.1 Betaproteobacteria bacterium | reverse complement strand
GCGCTGGTTTCATGGCAGACAAGCCAGTGTGATGAAACGGCAGATTCGGAAAGACGATTCACCTTAGCGCGTTGCACGCGCCGGTTCAAGCGTCAGGCGCCGGTTTGTCCAGCACTGCGGTCAGCCGTTCGAGATTTTCATCATCGAGCCGGCCGCCGCTGTCGGCAAGGCCGAGTGCGACCTGCGCAAATTCACGATAAAGCGTCGCGAACAACGGATTCCATGCGTCCAGCGCCGCGATTTCGCGTGCCACGGTCACCGCATCGCCGCGCGTGACCGGCCCGGTCAGCGCCGCCGCCGGCCCGTCGCGAAACACCGCGTCCACCGTTTCGCGCACCATCGGCTCGATCGCGCGCATCGACGTCTGCCGCGGAATGCCGGCCTTTTCATGGCAGGCCAGCGCCACCTCGATCAACGCCGCGAGATAATTGCATGCGAACACGCCGCCGGAGTGATAGACCGCCTTCAGTTCCGGATGGATGTCGAAAACCGTCGCACCGATCGCTTCGAACGCCGGGCGCAGCACAGCCAGCGCAGCGGCGTCGCCCTCCGCGCTGCAACAGGTGCCGCCGAACGTCGCCACCGCGGTTGCAGCATCGACAAAGGTCTTGACCGGATGCACGCTCGCCGCCAGCGCATCGTGCCGCGCGACGGCATCAAGCGCCGAAGACGGCGTGGCGCCGCTGACATGAAAAACGATGTCACCGGCGCGCAGCATGCCGGACTGCGCAAGTTGCGCGCCGCTGGCCACGATGTCGCTGTCGGGCGTCGCGACCAGCCAGACGTCGGACGGGCGCATCGCCATCCGATCCGTCACCGCGCGGCCCGCGCCGATGAACCCGACCGCGGCGGCCGCACTGGCGGCGGAACGCGTCAGCACGTCCTGAATCGCAAAAACGCCACCGGACGTCCACAAGCGTCCCAGCGTCCTGCCGACGCGACCGCAACCGATGAAATTGAGTGTTTTCATGCAAGACCGCAGAAAGTGCCGCGGCAGTGATTATACGGCCGCGGCATTACCGACAACGGAACGCTCAGACCGTCACCGGTTTTCCCGGCTTGCGGCGGTCAGCGCTGTCACCAGCGCCTCCCATTCCTGTTCCGGCGACGTCTGCGGCATCGGCTCGCCGGCGCGCCCGTACCAGTAGGCGGCGTTGTCGAGATCGCCTTCCTTGCGATGCAGATAGGCATGCACCCGCGCGCCGGCCTTGTCTTTCTGCGACTGCGCCAGCTTGTGCGCACGGTCCCATGCGTCGTTCGCGTCATGCCATAACGCCTGCAACAGCGGTCCCGCTTCCGGCGGCGGAACGGAACCGGCAAGCAACCCATGAAATTTATTCGAATCCATCCGCAGCTCCCGCGTTGTCGGGCGAACTCCGGCCGCCCCGAACCGCAGCATACAATGGAAGCCGCACCCGAAAACAGCTGCCGCCGCCGTTGCGCGGCAGGCAGGCGACATCGCCGTGATGCGTGGCCGCGATCTGCCGCACCAGCGCCAGACCGAGCCCGACGCCGCCATTGCGTTCGGGCGCGCCGGAGCGGCGGTAGAACGGATCGAAAATCCTTTCACGTTCCGCTTCCGGCACGCCGGCGCCGCGATCACACACGTCCAGTTCGACCGTCCCCGCAGATGTCCGCAATGCCACTTCGATCGGCGCGCCGCCGTAGCGCCGCGCATTTTCCAGCAGATTGCGCACCATGCGCCGCAGCAGCCGCGCACTGCCGCTGACCGTCGCCAGCGTGCCGTCGAAGCTCACGCCGGCACGCGCGCACTCTTCGGCGGCCAGCGCCGTAAAGTCCACTTCTTCAAACGGCTCTGCCACGTCTTTGCCCGCATCAAGCCGGCTGGCGAGCAGAATTTCCTCGATCAGCTGATCCAGCTCCGCGATGTTGCGCACCATCTCCTTCCCTGCTTCGGGAGCACTCCCGCCGCGCAGCATCTCGACCGCCATGCGGATGCGCGCCAGCGGCGAGCGTAATTCATGCGACGCGTTGGCAAGCAGCGTTTTCTGCGCGGTGACCAGTGCCTCGATGCGCGCCGCCGAACGATTGAAGCTCTCCGCCAGCCGCGCAACTTCATCATGGCCGTGGACTTCGACACGTGCCGCAAGATCGCCCGCACCCAGCGCCTCGACCCCCGCCTGCAACCGTTCGATGCGCCGCGTCAGCCGCCGCACCACCGGATAGGCGCCGATCGCAATCGCCAGCGCGATCAACGCCAGCATTTCGGCGAAACCGAATGGACGACGATGATGCCGGCGTACCCGCTGCACCACCAGCCAGCGGTTGTCTGCCAGCTTCAGCGCCAGGGCCGGCGGCCCGTCGCCGCGGCGCAGCCAGCCGCTGTCCGTCGCGGTAACGTCCGGAGCCGGCAACGCACGGCCGGCGGCAGCGATCGCGTGGCCGTCGGCACCATACAACGCCAGCGCCGCGCCGGTATGCCGGTGCCAGTTGTCGAGCGCCGCCTGTTGCGCGGAGCGCGGCGCCGCCGGCGGCGGCAGCACGTCGGATGCGACGTCGGCAAACGCCTCCAGATGCGCCTGGTAGCGCTGCGGATCATATGAAAGCCGCCACGCCAGCCCGATCAGCAGCGCCGCCAGCGCCAGGCTCGCCAGCACCGCGAGATAGATGCGAAAGTAAAGATGCTGGCTGAATCGAAACATGAAGGCCGATAAGTGTGACGTTTAAAGGAAGCTGAACCGCCAAGACGCCAAGGGCGCCAGGAAGGGCAAGGACGAAAGCGATAACCGCAGAGGCGCAGAGCCGCAGAGGAACCGCAGAGAAAAGCGATAACCGCAAAGGCGTGAAGGCGCAAAGAAATACCGCAAAGGCCTTCTGATTTGGTTTTCCTTTGCGTCCCTTTGCGCCTCTGCGCCTTTGCGGTTGCAGTTGTTTTT
>JBDZVW010000384.1:0-2900 GCA_040255885.1 Betaproteobacteria bacterium | reverse complement strand
GCCATCCGCTCGGCATCACGATGGTCGGCGGCCTGATCGTCAGCCAGGCGCTGACGCTGTTCACCACGCCGGTGATCTACCTGGCGTTCGCCAGCCTGGCGCAGCGCGTCGCGCGGCACCGCAACCGCACGGCCGATGCGACACCAACCGCGGACGGGCCGTCATGAACCCGTCGTCGCTGTTCATCCGGCGCCCGGTCGCGACCACGCTGCTGACGCTGGGGCTGGCGCTGGCCGGCGCGCTCGGTTTCGTGCTGCTGCCGGTCGCGCCGTTGCCGCAGGTGGATTTTCCGACGATTTCGGTGCGTGCGTCGATGCCGGGCGCGAGTCCCGAAACGATGGCGGCGACCGTCGCCACGCCGCTGGAGCGCCATCTGGGCCGCATCGCCGGCGTCACGCAGATGACGTCGTCGAGCTCGCACGGCCGTACCCGCATCACGCTGCAGTTCGATCTCGATCGCGACATCAACGGCGCCGCGCGCGACGTGCAGGCCGCGATCAATGCCGCGCGTATCGATCTGCCGACGGCGCTGAAGCACAATCCGACCTACCGCAAGGCCAACCCGGCCGACGCGCCGATCATGATTCTGGCGCTGACGTCGGACACGCTGAACCGCGGCCAGATGTACGACATGGCATCGACCATCCTGGCGCAGAAACTGTCGCAGGTGGAAGGCATCGGACAGGTCGACGTCAGCGGCAGCTCGCTGCCGGCGGTGCGCGTCGAGCTCAACCCGACGGCGCTCAACAAATACGGCATCGGCCTGGAACAGGTGCGCACCGCACTCAACGCGGCCAACGCCAACCGGCCCAAGGGTGCGGTCGAGCAAGGCGACCGCCACTGGCAGATCGCCGCCAACGATCAGGCCGTCAGCGCCGCCGAGTACCGGCCGCTGATCGTCGCCTGGCACGACGGCGCGCCGGTGCAGCTCAGCGACGTCGCGAACGTCGTCAATTCGGTCGAGGATCTGCGCAACGCCGGCTCGGCCAACGGCCAGCCGTCGGTGCTGGTGATCCTGCGCCGCGAGCCGGGCGCCAACATCATCGAGACCGTCAATCGCGTGCAACAGCTGCTGCCGCAGTTGCGGGCGTCGATTCCGAGCACCGTCAATCTGTCGGTGGTGATGGACCGCACGCCGACGATACGCGCGTCGCTGCGCGCGGTCGAGGACACACTGCTGATATCGATCGCACTGGTTATCCTGGTGGTGTTTCTGTTTCTGCGCAACGCACGCGCTGCGCTGATCCCGAGCATGGCGGTGCCGGTGTCGCTGATCAGCACCTTCGGCGTCATGTACTTGTGCGGCTACAGCCTCGACAACCTGTCGCTGATGGCGCTGATCATTGCCACCGGCTTCGTCGTCGACGATGCGATCGTCGTGCTGGAAAACATCACCCGTCACATGGAACAGGGCATGCCGCGCTTCCAGGCGGCACTGATCGGCGCGCGCGAAGTCGGCTTCACGGTGCTGTCGATGAGTGTGTCGCTGATCGCGGTGTTCATTCCGATCCTGCTGATGGGCGGCATCGTCGGACGGCTGCTGCGTGAATTTGCGGTGACGCTGTCGGCCGCGATCGTGATATCGCTGGTGATGTCGCTCACCACCACGCCGATGATGTGCTCGCGGCTGCTGGAACGCGAGCACGGGCGCAAGCACGGACGTTTCTATACGGCCAGCGAACGCGCATTCAACTGGATGCTGCGCCACTACGAAACCAGCCTGGCGTGGGCCCTGCGCCATTCGCGCTTCGTGCTGCTGCTGCTGTTCGCGACCATCGCCTTCAACGTCTATCTCTACGTGATCGTGCCCAAGGGATTTTTCCCGCAGCAGGATACCGGCCGTCTGATCGGCTCGATCCAGGCCGACCAGAGCATTTCGTTCCAGTCGATGAAAAAGAAGCTGGATGACTTCATCGACATCATCCGCGCCGACCCGGCGGTCGAAAGCGTGGTCGGATTCACCGGCGGCGGTCGCGTCAACGGCGGCTTCATGTTCATCACGCTGAAACCGCTCAGCGAACGCAAAATTTCATCCGACCGCGTCATCGCGCGCCTGCGCGGCAAGCTGGCGCGCGAGCCCGGCGCCAGCCTGTTCCTGGCGGTGGCGCAGGATGTGCGCGCCGGTGGCCGCCAGAGCAACGCGCAATACGAATACACGCTGCAGGGCGACGATCTGAACGATCTGTACAAATGGGCGCCCCAGGTGAAGGCGGCACTGAGCCGGCTGCCGCAGCTGGCCGACGTCAACAGCGATCTGCAGGACAAGGGGCTGCAGGTGACGCTGGCGATCGACCGCCCGACCGCCGCACGGCTCGGGGTGACGCCGCGCATGATCGATGCGACGCTTTATGACGCATTCGGCCAGCGCCAGGTATCGACCATCTACGCGACGCTGAACCAGTACCACGTGATCATGGAAGTGGCGCCGCAGTACTGGCAGCGCCCCGCGTCGCTGAAGGACATCTACGTCCGCACCGCATCCGGCAACATGGTGCCGCTGTCGGCGTTCAGCCATTACGAGCCGACCACCACCACGCTGTCGGTGAATCACCAGGGTGAGTTCGCGGCGATCACGATATCGTTCAACCTGCCGACCGGCATATCGCTGTCCGATGCCGAGGCGGCGGTCGACGGCGCGGTCGCCCGGCTCGGCATGCCGCCGTCGATCCACGGCAGTTTCCAGGGCACGGCAAAAGTATTCCAGTCGTCGCTGGTGACGATGCCGTGGCTGATCCTGGCGGCACTGATCACGATCTACATCGTGCTCGGCGTGCTGTATGAAAGCTACGTGCATCCGATCACCATCCTGTCGACGCTGCCGTCGGCCGGCGTCGGCGCGATCCTGGCGCTGCTGGTGCTGCATACCGACTTCAGCATCATCGCGCTGATCGGCGTGATCC
>JBDZVW010000383.1:0-2900 GCA_040255885.1 Betaproteobacteria bacterium | reverse complement strand
AGAAGATCTGGGTGCTGCGCAAGCTGCTCTATCCGATGGACGAACTGGAAGCAACAGAATTCCTGCTTGATAAATTGAAGGCGACGAAGAATAACGGGGATTTCTTTGATTCGATGAGGCGAGGTTAGCAGCCTGATCAACCTGTAACGTCTCACGTGCTACTGGCCCGAAATCCCTGTTGCCGCTCCCGCAAGCCGGCCTTCGGCTAACGTGTCTCGGCAACTACTTCGTCGACTCAATGCGGCGTGGTTGATAGCCTGATCAACTGATAACGCTTCACGTACCGCTGGCCCAAAATCCTGCTGCCCCTCCCGCAAGCGGCTTTCAATTCGATGCGACGGTACCAACGGCTCACGCAAGTACGGTTGTACCCGAGTCCCGCAACATTGAAATTTGCCAACCCGCCCACATTAAAGGATAATTGCGCCTTTTCCGTCGAGGCGCCAGCCACGAGGATTTTCCGATGAAACCGAAAATTCATCCTAATTACAAGGAAATCACGGTCACCTGCAGTTGCGGGAATACGTTCACGACCCGCTCGACGCTGGGCCGGCCGCTGCATATCGAGGTGTGTTCGGCATGCCATCCGTTCTACACCGGCAAGCAGAAAATGCTGGATACCGCGGGGCGCGTCGAGAAGTTCCGCCAGAAATACGGCAACCGCGCGAGCGGCAAGGCTACCGCTGCTTAGTTACGGGATCAGCCCTTGCAAAAAAGCAGCCGCCGGCTGCTTTTTTGTTGTACGGAGCACCTTCAGCCGACACCGATTCCCTTTCCCAGCAGCGCCAGCACGCCCATTACCGCGAACAGCAGGGCCGCGACGACACGCACTGCGGTCAGCGGAATGCGATTCGCCCAGAAATTCCCCAGCAGCACCGCCGGCACGTTCGCCACCATCATCCCGGCCGTCGTCCCAAGCACCACGGGTATCAGGGAATCATATTTCGCGGCGAGCAGCACGGTCGCGATTTGCGTCTTGTCGCCCATTTCGGCGAGGAAAAATGCGATGAAGCTGACGGCGAACACGCCGTAGTGCCCGCTTTTCTGCGGGCTGTCGTCGAACTTGTCGGGCTTCAGTGTCCACAGCGCAACCGCGAGCAGCGATCCGCCCAGCACCCAGCGCAGAATCGCCGGATCGAGGTGGGTACGCACCAGTTCGCCGATCCAGCCGGCCAGCGCATGGTTGAGTATGGTCGCACACAGGATCGCGACGATGATCGGCCACGGCTTCTTGAAACGTGTTGCCAGCAGCAGCGAAAGCAGCTGGGTCTTGTCGCCGAATTCCGCGACGGCAACCACCACCAGCGAAGTCAGAAACGCAGTCATTTGGACTTGGGCGGATCGGGCGATTGGTTGACCGATGACATGGAAGCCCGTTGCCCAATCCATGAGCCGGAACTCCATGCCAAAGGTCTCGCCGAACCCGCGGGCCGGGCGCGCCATGACCGGATCGTAATCCGTGCCAAGTGTGTTGACGCACCCCCTTCCGTTGCGGAAGGTGGCTACTCCCCGATGACGGCGGCCATTTTACCCGTGATGCCGGCGGAATACAAAAAGCTGTCTTGGTCGCGCTGTGCGAAGCGGCTAGAATAGCGGACAACACGGCGCCGGTGCGGGTTTGCACGCAAGCACCGGCATCATGCCCACAAGCGCAAATCCAAATGAACGACGTCATCGCCACGCTGCCACGTTCCCGCTGGGACGAGCCCCCCGACACCGAAGCCGGTTCGGTCACCGCTGCGCTGGAGAGCGGCCAGGTGCTCGTTCTGCCGCATCTCCGTTTCGTGCTGGAGCCGGACGAGACGCGGTTTCTGACGCCGGCCTGTTCGGACGGCAAGGCCAAGAACGTGAGCTACGATGTTGCGAGCCGGCAGCTTCGTGGCACTTCACTTGACGGCGCCGAACGTGCGGCGCTGAGCGCGATGATCGCCCGCTTCTCGGAACATGCACGGCGGCTGGTCGAAACGCTGTGCCCGCATTATGTTCCGCACCTGATCATGGGACGCACCAGCTACCGCCCGGTGGAAGTCGTCGGACGGCCGGCGTCGGTCACGCGGGACGATTCGCGGCTGCACGTCGACGCATTCTCGGCCACGCCCAATCACGGCCGCCGCATCCTGCGCGTATTCAGCAACATCAATCCGGCTGGCCGTCCGCGTGTGTGGGAAATCGGCGAGCCGTTTGAAACGATGTCGGCAAAGTTTTATCCCGCCATCCGCCGGCCGTTTCCGGGCAGTGCGTGGCTGCTCGAGAAACTGCACGTCACCCGGGATCGCCGCAGCGAATACGATCACATCATGCTGCAATTGCACGATCGCGCCAAGCGCGACGATCATTATCAGCAAAGTGCGCCGAAGCTGCGCTTTGAATTTCCGCCCGGCTCGACCTGGGTGGTGTACACCGACCGTGTGATGCATGCCGCATTGTCCGGCCAGTACCTGCTGGAGCAGACGTTCTATCTGCCGGTCGCCGCGATGCAGGAAGAACGCCTCACGCCACTGCGGACGCTGGAACGGATCGCCGGCAGACGGCTCGCTCCGTCCTAACGAACAGACAACAAAGCGTCAACAGCGCCCTGGCTTCATCCCGTGATTACCGGATCATCCGCAATCAGTCCGTCCGCCCGGCCATGACCGCCCGCATCGCTCTGGTCGGACTGCTGTGCGTCGCATGGATCCTCCCGGGACTGATCGGGCATGACCCCTGGAAGCCCGACGAAGCGTACAGCTTCGGGCTGATCTACCACATCATTCAACACGGCGACTGGGTGGTGCCGACGCTCGCCGGCCAGCCGTTCCTTGAAAAACCGCCGCTCTACTATCTGACTGCGGCGGCGTTCGCGAAAGCCTTTTCTCCGCCGCTGGCGCTGCATGACGCGGCACGGCTCGCCAGCGGCTTCT
>JBDZVW010000062.1:0-11136 GCA_040255885.1 Betaproteobacteria bacterium | reverse complement strand
TTTTTTGCTTGCTTGTTACCGCTTCTTTTTGTGATGTGTCGAGCGGTGATGATGGTGCGGGGCGGCTTTCTTCTTGTGGCTTTCGGTCGCTGATGATGCGCCGGGCGCCGGGTTCGGCAGGCCGGGGTTGCTGCCGAGGCCGATGATTCTGGGCCGGTTCAGCTTGACGTCGCGGATGACCTTTTTGTGCCGCAGGTACTGTGCGACGACGTCCCAGATCGGCTCGCCGCTCGCGCCCGGCGCGACCGGCGCCCAGCCGGCGACCTTGTATTTCTTGTCGGCTTCGATCGGCTTGCCTTTCAGTGTCATGTTGCTGATGCGCTTGCCGATGGTCTGTGTCGGATCGCAGGTGTACTGCATGCCGCCGACGCGCACCATGTCGCCGCCCTGTTGCAGATAGGGATCGGGATTGAACAGGTTGTCGCAGACGTCTTCCATGACGCTCTTGATGGTCTTGCCGTCCATTTCGGTGAGCGTCGAGTACGGATAGGTGATCGCGGTCTGGTCCATCAGATCTTCCATCGTGATCGCCTCGTGCGGCAGCAGCGTGGTGCCCCAGCGAAAGCCCGGCGAGAATCCGATGTCGGCGCCTTTCACTTCCATTATCGCGTCCAGGATGACCTGGTCGAAGGTGCCGTTGAAATTGCCGCGGCGGTAGAGCAGTTCGTCGGTGACGGCGAGTTTTTCCGCCAGCTTTTTTCCATATGGCGCACGCACTTTCGTGATCAGCGCGTCCATCGTCTTGTCCGGCGGCAGCAGATTCGAGAACACCGGCATCAGGCGGTACTGCCAGCCCTTCAGTATTCCGCCCTTGACGTTGAGATCGACCACGCCGACGTATTTGCCGTTGGAGCCGGCGTTGGTGACCAGCGTATAGCCGCCGCGGTTGCGCACTTCTACCGCGGCGGGCACCGCGTCATGCGTGTGGCCGCCGAGGATGACATCGATGCCGGAGACGCGGCTGGCGAGCTTGAGGTCGACGTCCATGCCGTTGTGCGACAGCAGCACGATCACTTGCGCGCCTTTTTTCGTTGCGTCGTCTATCGTTTTCTGCAGATGCTGTTCCTCGATGCCGAAGGTCCAGTCCTTGACGAAGCTGCGCGGATGCGCGATCGGCACGTACGGGAACGCCTGGCCGATGATCGCGATCGGTATCTTGTTGACCTCCCTGATCACGTACGGCTTGAACACCGGGTCGCCGAAAGTGTTCGTTTTTACATTGTGCGCGACGAATTCGATCGGCGGCAGTTCGTGCTTGATCGCGTCCTGGATGCGGCTTTCTCCGTAGGTGAATTCCCAGTGGCCGGTCATCACGTCCACGCCCAGCAGCTTCGACGCGCGGATCATGTCGGCGCCCTTGGTCCACAGTGCGGTCGCCGATCCCTGCCACGAATCGCCGCCGTCGAGCAGGATTGCGCCGGGGCGCTGTGCCTTGAGCCGCTTGATCAGCGTTGCCAGATGCGCATAGCCGCCGATCTTGCCGTAGATTTTCGCGGCATGCGCGAAGTCGATGTAGGTGAACGCGTGGGCCAGCGCGGTGCCGGGTGTGATCCAGAAGTGTTTCAGAAACGCGTCGCCGACGAGATGCGGCGGCTTGCCGGCCATTTTGCCGACGCCGATGTTGGTATCCGGCTCGCGGTAGAGCAGCGGCAGCAGTTGCGCGTGGGTATCGGTGATGTGCAGCAGCGTGACGTTGTTGCCGAAGTCCGGCAGGTCGTACATGTCGTGGATGACGTTCGCCAGCGCGTGCCGGCTGTTCGGCAGCATGCCGGCGGCCGCCGCGGCGGCCAGCATCTTCAGAAATTCGCGTCGTGTCAGATTCATCGCATCGGACCTTGAATTGAGCGCACAAAAAAAGCCGGCCCGGAATCCGGGCCAGCGTCTTCACCGGCAGCGGGGAGCATGGTTACAGTCCCCGGCGGACGCCGGTCGTTTCTGTCCTGGTTCAGTCCCGTCAACGTGCACCCCCGATCACCGGGCGACGAATCGTGCCGGCGCGCGTCGACGCGAACGCGATTATTGCACCCTGCAACGCGTTTGCGAATGCCCGTACGTCGTCCTGCAATCAGAGGCCGTAAAGATAATCCACGACCTTGTCGATCTGCTGGTCGGTCAGGATCTTGTGTTTTCCGAACGGAGGCATCGAGGTGTTCGGATTGAATCGGGTTTCGTCCCAGATGTGCGCGCGCAGCTGCTTCTTGCTGGAAAACATCGATTTCATGTTCTGCAGCGTGGGGCCGATGTTGCCGGGCAGCACGTTGTCCTTGCCGAGACCGGGAATCGAATGGCAGGCGAGGCAGTTGCCCAGCTTGCGGCTGAGGATGATGTTGCGGCCGGTTTCGGACGCATCGGGTTTTGCCGCTGCTGCCAGCGTCGGGAACAGCATGACCGCAAGCAGTGCCAGCGGGACGATCCGAACCAGTTTAGCCCCCATCTGTTTTCCTCTCATTTTGTACGTGAATGCATCGGCGCCGGCTCCGTCGTTTGCATTGGCGCAAAGCTGCGAAGGGTCACTGCCGCGATCAGTGCACCATCGGATAATGGGTCTGCGCGATGCCGAGCTTTGCTTGCTCGCTGGCCTTTTTCGAGAATTTCACGACCGCTCCGCTGTCGCCAGCCGTAGCTGCCTTCTCCGCACTTTTCAGCGCATTTTGCGCGGTCGTCCACAGCGCGTCATGCGCCTTCGCATCCTTGACGTCCGTCTGCGCCTGCTTCAGCGCCTGCTGTGCCGGTTCCGAGAGCTCGGCGGCGTAAAGCGACGCGCTGCCGCAGCACAATGCGATTCCCATCGCCGCGATGGCGAGCCACGGCTTGCGATTCCGGTACGCCATCATTTTCTCCACACGGACGCCTGCAGCGGCAGCCCGTTGCTCATGTACGAATGGAAATATTCGAGGTCGTTGTATTCTTCGCTGCCGATCTTGAACGGCACCGCGCGCACGTTCTTCTGGCACTGCTGATAGCGCCGCTGCAGCGTGGTCAGCTTGCCGGTGCCGCGGAACACCGGCCAGTGCGTTGCCTGGCCGATGGTCGGAGACAGCAGTTCGACGCGCACGCGCTTGCCGGCATTGTCGACGTGGCAGGTCGCGCACGCGAAATTCAACTGGCCGCGCCGGCTGTAGAACAGGTCGCGTCCCTTGTTGTAGGCGGCGAGCGCGCCGGGGCCGTCGACCTTGATGTTCATCTTCATGCCGTCCGACAGCGTGCGCGCGTAGGCTTCGAGTGTGCCCATGGTCTTCACGTCGGAGAGATCATAGGGCGCCTCGCCGTTTTGTTCGCGGCACAGGTTGAGCGCCATGTCGAACGTGACCACCTTCTTCAGTTTCCTGTCGTACTGCGGGTAGTTGCCGGCGACGTCCTTGCCGCCGTTCGGAAAGCAGTCGGCGTAGGTCTTGCCGTTCTTGAACGGCGTTTCCCACAGCTTCTTGCCCTTGTCGAGCACGTCCAGCCAGGGCGGCATTTCCATGATGCTCTGATACTGTTCCAGCGCGTCCTTGTTCAGCGCCAGCGCCCCATGGACGTAATCGTCGAACTTCACGTTCGGCAGTTCTTTCTTGTAAACCTCGATCAGGTGCTGACGGTCCTGCTCCGGAGACGCCGCGGCAACAACCACACTGCAGGCGAGCATGCCGGCCAGCGCCAGCAGCAGACTCACGTACTTCATACGCTCCTCCATGCCTGCCCAGGCCGCCGCGATCCGCGGCCGGCGCACGTAAAATCAGGCTTTCTCGACAGTGGCATCGATGCTGCCCTTCATTCCCTCGTTGTCGACCCAGCTGACGTTGACCTTGTCGCCCGGCTTGCCGCCCTTGATCTTGAATCCGAGAAACGGATTTTTCGAGATCGCCTGGCTCCATTGCGCGTTGAGCACGGTCTTGCCGTTGCAGGTTGCGACGACGTTCTGGATGAAGTGGATCGGCACCAGCTTGCCGCTGGCGTCCTTGCGCAGGCCGGTTTCCATCGGATGCTCGATCAGCACCTTGATGTCGGCGACGCCGTCCCTGGCCCTGGCGCGGATTCGCATCGGATATGAAGCCATTTTCCCGTTTCCTTTCTCTGATCCCCGATCGGCCGAACGTCAGCCGCCGCAGCCGCCGATGGTCACTTTCACGTCACGCGACGCGACGTAATACTTGCCGCCGGCCTTGACATAGGCCTTCACCGGCGCGCTCTTGCCCATCTTGATGCGGGTCGAGACGTAGCCTTCGGTGCCGTTTTCGAACGTGAAGATGGCGGTCAGCGGATAGGGGTTGTGCTCGGCGACAATCGAGATGCTTTCGGTGTTCGGGATGTTGCTGGTGACCTCGACCGGAACCACCGCGCCGTTCTCGGCGATCTCGGGCGCCTTGATGTGGATGTCCTTGCTTTCAACGGCACTGGCCGCACCGATGTCGCTTACCGCCGCCTTCGCCGACTTCTGACCGAACGCGGCCTTGTCCCACGCGGCGACCGCCTCGCCGATCCGGACCAGCCCGGTGGCCATGGCCACCGCAAGGCCGCCCGCCGCACCGGCCATTTTCAGGAAAGTCCGCCGAACCGAATCCATGTTGTCCCTCGCAGCCTGAATATGAACAATAGTCTGATGTTTCACGCTGCCAGCGCCGGGCAGCCGTTGCGGGGCCGGGTCACGAATGCCGACCTCGTATTTCGGGATTGCATCCTAGCCAAGATCACGCGGACTGTAAACTTGTACCTGCAACAGGGATTTCGAGGCGGCAGCCCGCATTGGTGCATTCAGGCGCTTTTTTTTGCGACCCAGTGTCCCGATTTGCCGCCTTTCTTTTCCAGCAGCCTGACCGATTCGATGCGCATGCCGCGATCGGCCGCCTTGCACATGTCATAGATCGTGAGCAGCGCGACGCTGGCCGCCGTCAGCGCTTCCATTTCGACGCCGGTGCGGGCGACGGTTTCGGCGGTCACCACGCATTCGACCGCCGCACTGGCGGAATCGATCACGAATTCGACGCCGATGCGGGTCAGCGGCAGCGGATGCGCGAGCGGAATCAGTTCCGCAGTGCGCTTGGAGGCCTGAATCGCCGCGATGCGGGCGATGCCGAGGACGTCGCCCTTTTTTGCGCTGCCGGCGACGATCATTTCCAGCGTCGGCGGCGCCATCACGATGCGGCCCGCGGCGCGCGCGACGCGATGCGTTTCGGCTTTCGCCGCCACGTCGACCATGTGGGCCTGGCCGTCGGCGTCGAAGTGGGTAAACTGGATCATGTGGGCCGGGATCAGGGATTTGAGATTAGGGATTTGGAGAAACCTGCGGCGCGCAGCGCCGGAAAACTGGACCCGATCTCCAATCACTAATCCCCAATCCCCGGTTTCACTAGGAACCAACACAAGAGCCGAATTATCATAGCACTCATGAGGCTTTTGCGCGTAATCATGCTGTTGCTGCTGACTGTCGCGATGCGCGGCTACGCTGCGGATCTGCCCGATCTCGGCGATGTTTCCCAGGCGACGCTTTCGCCGCAGGAGGAACGCGAAATCGGGCGGCAGGTCATGCGCGACATCCGTTCCGATCCCCAGTATTACGACGATGCCGAGGCGACCGATTATCTCAACAATCTGGGGTACCGGCTGGTATCGAACAGTCCGGTCGACAGTCAGAATTTTCATTTTTTCCTGATGCGTGCGGACGACATCAATGCGTTTGCGCTGCCGGGCGCCTACATCGGCGTCAACACCGGCACCATCCTGGCGGCGCAGAGCGAATCCGAGCTCGCCAGCGTGATCGCGCACGAAATCGGCCATATCTCGCAACACCACATGTCGCGCCGGCTGGCGCACCAGAAACAGACGATGATCATGTCACTGGCCGCGCTGGCACTGGGCATACTCGCGGCGCGCTCCAATTCCGATCTTTCGGAGGCGGCGATCGCCGGCTCGCAGGCGGGCGCGATCCAGAGCGAGCTGAAGTTTTCGCGCAGCAATGAACGTGAGGCCGATCAGGTCGGGTTGCAGATACTGGAAAAGGCGGGGTTCGATCCGCGCGCGATGGTGTCGTTTTTCAAGCGCCTGGCGCGTGCGAACCGTTTTTCGGAGTCCAGTGCCGCGCCCTCCTATCTGCAGACCCACCCTCTGACCTACGAACGCATTGCCTATCTCGAGGACCGGGTGCAGAACCTGCCGTACAAGCAGGTGCCGGACAGCCTCGCGTTCGACCTGATCCGGGCGCGGCTGCGGGCGCTGCTCGACAGCTCGCAGCAGGCGCTGACGTTTTTCCAAGGCAGCGTTTCGCAGAAACGATATTCGAACGAGGCGGCGGCGCGCTACGGGCTGGTGATCGCGCTGATGCGCAACCAGGACTACAAGCGCGCCGAAACCGAGTTCGCTACGCTACACAAACTGGCGCCTTCGAGCCCGATCGTCGAGACGCTGGGCGCGGAACTTCGGATGAACGCGGGCGACACGGCGGGTGCGGTGCAGGCCTATCGCACGGCGCTGACATCATTTCCAAACTATCGCGCGCTGATCTATGGCTACGCCGATGCGCTGCTGCGCACGCACAAGACGAAGCCCGCGCTCGATTTCATTACCGCCAGACTGCAGGATGCGCCGGATGACAAGCTCTACCGGCTCCAGGCCCAGGCCTATTCCGACCTTCACAAGCCGTTCCAGGCGCACCGCGCGATGGCCGAGGCGTACGCGCTGATCGGCACCCTGCCGGCGGCGATCGAGCAGCTGCAGATTGCGCTCAAGACGCCGGGCGCCAACTTCTACGAGAAATCGAGTGCTGAAGCGCGCATGCGCGAGCTCAAGCACCTCGATCAGCAGCAGCGCAAGGAAGCCGAGTCCAGCAAGTTCTGACCTTGGCCGGGCCATTCGCGCGAGCGGATTGCGGCTCGCCCGCCGGCGGCAGGCCACACGTCGAAAACGCTGGTGTTGCACTGCAATTACGCCGCGCTGGCGGGCGCACAATTTATCGCTGAAAGCGGTAAAAATTCACGCCGTCCCAGAGGGGAATATGATAGCATCCTACGGGTACCGGAATGGCTCTGTCGGCCGCCGGGGGGATCCATCATCACAACGTCATAAGAAGTGGAGGGTAGTGCCATGCAGACCGTCAGAACCGCCATCAGCCGCGCCGTTTCCCGCGTCAAGTCCCGTCAGTCCGGTCAGGGCATGACCGAATACATCATCATCGTCGCACTGATCGCGATCGCCGCGATCGGTGTTTACAGCTACTTCGGCAAGACTGTGCGCAGCCAGACCGCCGGCATGGCGAACGAGCTCGCGGGCAAGAGCGCTTCGTCGAATATCAGCAACGCCCAGAGCGCGGCCCAGCAGGCGACGAGCGAGTCCACTCAGGACAAGACGATGGGCAAGTACAACAACGACATCCAGAAGTAATTCGACGGCAGGTTGACGGTTCACGGAGCGGCCTGGCGGCCGCTCCGCAGCTGGCGTGAGGGAGGGTCATGCCGCGCAAGCCTTTGGCATCGCGCAAACAACGGGGACAGGCGCTCATCTTCATTACGGTGATGCTGGCCGTCGTGTTGCTGTCGCTGGTCACGATGTACAGCGTCGGCCAGCTCGCCACTGCCAAGATGAAGCTGCAGAACACCGCCGATGCGGCGGCCTACAGCGGGGCGCTGACCGAGGCCCGCGACTACAACTTTTCCGCCTACGCCAACCGCGCGATGGTCGCGAACCAGGTCGCGGTATCGCAGATCGTCGGCCTCACTTCCTGGGCGCGCAATTACAACAACAGTTTCAACGGTGAGTTTTCGGCGATTCCGCGGATATTCGCCAAGCTGTCACCGCTGGGTGCGATGTGGAGCGTGCCGTTCAAGATACTCGGCAAGGTCGCAAAGAGTTTTCAGAACGTGATGGACAAGGTGGCGCCCTTGATGGTCAAGGGGCTGGATTACCTGATCGACGCACTGTCCGACGGTTCGTATGCATATCACCTGGCGACCGTGGTGAATCTGGTGCAGACGGTCGATGACGTCGTCAAGGCCAACGATCCGGACGCCGAAGTCAGTCTGTCGCCGGCCGAAATCGCGTTCGCGGCGCTGCATGCGGCCGACTGGTACAAGTTCACGAAACGCTTCGATCCGACGCTGACCGGCACCACCGGCAGCGCCGACAGCGCGCAGGGCGGTTCCAGCGACCGTTTCGCGAACGTCACCCAGTTCGCGTCGAACGACGAGTTCGCGAAATTCCGCAGCTATCCGTGGATAACGCCGTCGCTTATCGACCCTACTCGGCTGATACCGTACAACGAAGGTACGATGCTGATGCTCGCCTATCACAGCGGCGGCACCGAATTGAAGACCGGCGGCAACCTGAACAAGAAGGCGTGGACCGCGCTGGACGCAACCGGTTTGTTCGTCATAGTCATGATCTGGATTCCGGTTTTCGGCGTCCCGGTTCCGATTCCGATTCCGCTCATCCTGCCGATGGGCCACGGTGCCGCGCAGGCCTACAGCGGCTCGTCGGCCAATCTTCAACCGCAAAATAATTTCAACCATGACGCCGGCAAGGCCTACGGCAGCGCCTATGTGAATCCGTTCACCGCAGTCCCGGCGGCGATCCAGTTGGCCGAAGGTCCGGGCAAGGGGCTCGATACCAATGCCGGGCTGAAGAAGTATATGGATGTCAGCGATCGCAGGAGCGGTTCTGGCCATGAAGATTTTGATGCGCCGGGCCTGGTGATCGAAGTGAAGAAGGATTCGAGCAAGATCCCGACCAGTAATCAGGCGCCGCTCAACGTTGGAACGGGCGGCGGTGACCTTTATCTGCCGGACGACACCGAGCAGAACCAGCTACGGGCGCTGTCGAAGGCCGGCGCTTATTTCTCGCGGCCGAAGGAGCTGTGGGGCCGTTCTGACGGCAAGACTGAATACGGGAGTCTCTACAATCCGTACTGGCAAGTACATTTACTGCCCAACAGCATCATCGAGCAGGCCTCATCGATTCTCGGGGAGCAATTGTGGTAGCACGCCGCACAACGTGCCGTTTGCCGCGCGGTCAGGCGATGACCGAATTCGTGATCGGCGCCGCGCTGTTCCTGATCCCGGTGTTTCTGCTGATCCCGATCCTCGGCAAGTTCATCGACATGAAAGCGGCAACGGTTCAGGCCGCACGCTATGCGGCATGGGAGCGTACGGTGTGGTACGGCGGCGACGATTCCAGCGTGGACTGGGAGTCGAACGTCAGGACCACCGAGACGATCCGGCAGCAGATGCAGGACAAGTTCACCGACCCTGTGTTGTGGAAGGACCGCGTCGGCAACTCGATGCTGCAAAGCTGGGGTGGTGACATCAGCAACGGCAAATCGCCCGGTACCGCAAACGACCTGCTCGGCTTTGCGGTCGACGTGCTCGACGCGATCGGACCGTTCACGCTCGAAATGGATGGGCTTTACAGCGGCACCGCGACGCTGTCGGCGGTCAACGTCAAGGGTTTTGGTGCACCGCTGGGTGATACCAGCAATCTGCAGACCTTCGATAATTTCGGCCTCACGTTCACGGACAAGGACGTGATCCTGGCGAACGCGTGGAATGCCAACGGCCCGGAGATGGTGAAAAAGCAGGTACAGGGTCTGCTGCCGACGTCGATCCTGGACAACGTCGCGGTCAAGGCGTTGCTTGACGTGATGGCCGTCGTCGCGCCGGAGCTGGCGACGATAGAATTCGGCAAGATCGAGCCCGATATCGTGCCGTCCGACCGGCTGGGGGGCTCATGATGAGCGGCCACGATTTTCTGTCGCGAATCATCGCACCGGCAATCGCATGGCGGCGCCGCGCATCCGCCGGCGTGCGATGGTCGGCGATGCTGTTGCTGGCGACGCTGCCGGCGGCGGTACCGGCATGGGCAGGTGACAGCGGCATGATCTGCCCGCCGTTTCAACTGCCGCTGCGCGGCAAAGCCGAATGGGTCGCGCCCGACATGCGCCTCAACGGCGTGCCGATGCAGATCAAGCGCCTCGTCACCGACGACTCACCGCAGCAGGTGATCGATTTCTACAAGAACCGCTGGGGACCGGAGCCGCAGCGCTATCACGAATATACGGTGGGTGACTGGCAAGCGATCGCGACCGTGCTGGGCGACTGCTTCTATACCGTGCAGGCGAAGGTGGAAAACGGCGGCACGGTGGCGCTGCTGGGCATCAGCAGTCCGCCCAGCGGCAGCAGCCAGTCGACGCCGGGCGCGGGATTCCCGGCGATGAGCGGCACCGACGTGGTGGACGACATCGACCATTACGACGGTCCGAAGACCGCCCGTACGCTAGTGCTGACCAATGCCTTTTCACCGCTGGTGAATCTGAAATTCTATCGCGACGCGCTGGGGCGCGGCGATTGGACGACGGTGATGGACCGGAACGTCGATACCGGCAAGGGCACGGCTTACGTGATGGTGCTCAGGCAGGGCAGGCGCGAGGCGAACATCACGATCACGCCGGCGCTGGAGGGCACCATGGTGCTCGCAACAATCGTTGAAAATCCATAAAAAAGGAAAGCGGATGAAAGAAAACGTTACGGTCCGGGGACGGCACGGCAAGCGCGCCGGGCGTCACAAAGGCCAGGCCATCGTCGAATACCTGGTCGTCGTGGCGTTTTCGATCATGGTGCTGATGATCGCGAGCAACAGCGATCCCAGTTCGCCGATCGACCAGGTGATCCACGCATTCAAGAGTTTTTTCGGTGCCTACGCGCACGCGATTTCGCTTTCCAATACGCTGAATCTGCCTTGACCAACAAATCTTAAACATAAACGGGGAACAACATCATGGCACTGCGCTTTCCGCGGCTGCGCATCAACCGAACCTGGGGCACGCTGGTCGTTGCGCTCATTCTCGGGCTGGTGGCGGCCTGGCTCGCCACTCAATACATCAAGGCGCGGGAGCGCTCGATCGAACAATCGCTGGCTGCGCGCAACAAGGGCGGACCGACGGTCGCGGTGGTGGTGCCGGTCAAAAACCTGCCGCAGGGCACACCGCTTACGTCGAACCTGGTGGCGGCGCGCAACGTCCCGGCCGACCTCGTCTATCCGGGAACGATCACGCCAGACCAGTTCAAGTCCTACGAGGGCAGCAAGCTGCTGGACGACGTGCTGCGCGGGCGGCCGCTGCGCGAGGAAGACGTTCATAAGAAGGTCAAGGATTTTTCGGAACTGATTGCGGCC
>JBDZVW010000382.1:0-2904 GCA_040255885.1 Betaproteobacteria bacterium | reverse complement strand
GCGAATCCGAGAATGCGCGAGACCAGCGTCAGGCTGCTCACCGTCGCCAGGGCTTTCAGCAGATTCATGCGGGATTTTCGGGGCGCAGTGCCATCGACCTTGAAAAAAAGCAAAAACCCTCGTATGATACCGCCCTTTTCCCAAGGCATTCAGGAGTTTGCATGGCCAATATCGCCTCAGCCCGGAAACGCGCGCGTCAGAACGAACAGCGCCGCGTGCACAATTCCGGTTTGCGTTCGACGCTGCGCACCGCGGTGAAGCGCGTCAAGAAGGCAATCGCCGCCGGCGACAAGAGCGCGGCGCAGGCCGAATTCTCCGCAGCCGTGGGCACCATCGACCGCATCGCGGACAAGCGCATCATTCACAAGAACAAGGCAGCGCGCCACAAGAGCCGCCTGTCAGCCGCGATCAAGGCGCTGTCCTGATACGGCCGGCTTCCGCCGGCTGTGCTTCAAAAATTCCTTCTTTTCCCAGTGCCGGGCGGCTGTCCGGCACCGCGCACGCTTGATTTGCGCCGCGTTTTGGCGCATAACCCGCCTTTTCAAAAATTGTCGTCATGACGATGCGCATACCGGTCTCACGCATCCTCGTTGTCAATGATGAAAAACTCGTGCTGCGGGAGCTGACGCGAGGACTCAACGCCGCCGCCAAAAGCCTCGACAACCCGCTTGGCGTGACCTTCATCGGCGTCGCCACCGCGCGCGAAGCGCTGACCGCGATCGAGACCGACGGCGACATCCAGGCGGTGATTGCCGACGACACGCTCTATACGTTGAGCAATGGCAAGCACGGCGCACGTGCGCTGGAAATCACCGCGCTCAAGCTGGTGCAGGAAATCTCGCGCCTGCGGCCCGAGCTCGACATCTACATCATGATCGCGCAGGAGCAGGAGGACGAAGTCGTCGATGCGCTGTTTTCCGAGTCGGTGGACGGTTACTTTTACCGCGAAGAGCGCGATTACCGCGGCTGGTACCGCATCCTCAACGCGCAAATCCAGGAGAAGGCGCGCACGCCGTTCTATGATCAGCTGAAGAACTACGTGCTGATGGCGAAGGATGCGTGGCATACGCCCGGCCATTCTTCCGGCGACAGCCTGCGCGGCAGCCCGTGGGTCAACGAATTCTACGAATTCATGGGCGAGCACATCTTCGACGCCGATCTGTCGGTGTCGGTGCCGGCGCTCGATTCGCTGATGGAACCGAAAAGCGTGATCGCCGAGGCGCAGGCGATCGCCGCCAATGCGTTCGGCGCGCAGCGCACCTTCTTCGCCACCAACGGCACGTCGACCGCCAACAAGGTGCTGCTGCAGACACTGCACGCGCCGGGCGAGAAGGTGCTGCTCGACCGCAACTGCCACAAGTCGATGCATCACGGCGTGGTGCTGTCCGGCGCGCGGCCGATCTACCTCGACTGCTCGATCAACCGCAAATACGGCCTCTACGGCCCGGTCGCGCGGGAAACCATCCTGCGCACGATCGAGGATCACCCCGATGCCCAGACACTGGTGCTCACCTCCTGCACCTACGACGGCCTGCGCTACGATCTGCCGCCGATCGTCGAAGCGGCGCACCAGAAAGGCATCAAGGTGATCATCGACGAGGCCTGGTACGGTTTCGCGTATTTTCATCCGGCGTTCCGGCCGACCGCGCTGGAGGCCGGCGCCGACTACGCGACGCAAAGCACGCACAAGGTGCTGTCCGCGTTCTCGCAGGCGTCGATGATCCACGTCAACGACCCCGAGTTCAACGAACACCTGTTTCGCGAAAACTTCAACATGCACACGTCGACCAGCCCGCAATACGCGATGATTGCGAGCCTCGACGTTGCGCGCAAGCAGGCGGTGATGGAGGGTTACAAGCTGCTGTCGCGCACGCTGGCGCTGGCGGCCGAGCTGCGCACGCAGATCAATTCGACCGGCGTGTTCCGCGTGCTGGAGCTGGAGGATCTGCTGCCCGACGAAGTGAAAAACGACAGCATTCTGCTCGATCCGACCAAGGTCACGGTCGACATTTCGCATTGCGGCTATACCGTCGAAGACCTGCAGCGCGAACTGTTCGACCACTACAACATCCAGGTCGAGAAATCGACGTTCAATACACTGACGCTGCTGCTGACGATCGGCACCACGCGCAGCAAGGTGTCGCGGCTCTATGACGCGCTGATGCGCATTGCGCGCCAGGGCCGCACGCTGCGCCGCCTCTACCGTTTTCCGGAAATACCGGCATTCACGCAGCTGCGGTATCTGCCGCGCGACGCGTTCTACTGCGGCGGCGAAACGCTGCCGCTGCTGGACGAAAAGGATCGCGTCAATACGGCGCTCAAGGGCCGCGTCGCCGCCGATCAGATCGTGCCCTACCCGCCCGGCATCCCGGTGCTGGTGCCGGGCCAGATCATCACCACCGAAATCATCGATTACCTGATCGGACTGCTGCGCTCGCACAAGCGGGTGGAGCTGCACGGCATTTTCTACGACGGCTATCTGCCGTGCCTGCGGGTGGTCACGGTGGCGGAAGAAAAGCAGCTCGCCAAAATCAGGCGCTGACCTGGACTGCGCCAAACAGCCATGCTATCAACCGCTTATCCGCCGCCCGTGGCGGCCGAAAGGCAGATTCCGCTTGCATCGGGAAACAGATTCGGATAAATATAGAGCGCTTATCCGGCACTTCTCACGGCGGCGTTGGCCGCCGTGTGCATTTTGGGACTGATCATCGCCATGTCGCACCTCATGAGCATCTACGCCAGGATTCCTGTCGCCTTCGAAAGAGGTGAAGGCGTCTGGCTGTGGGATACCGCGGGCAAACGCTATCTGGACGCGCTGGCCGGCATCGCCGTATGCGACGTCGGCCATTGCCATCCGCGGGTGACCCGGGCAATCTGCGAACAGGCCGGAAAACTGGTTCACAC
>JBDZVW010000061.1:0-11169 GCA_040255885.1 Betaproteobacteria bacterium | reverse complement strand
GCAACCGCTCAGACCTCTTCCACCTCACGCACCAGCAACGACAGTTTCTCCTTCACTTTCGCCCAGGTGTCGGCGTCTGCCGGCGCATCCTTCTTTTCGATGATCGCCGGCCACACTTTCGCCAGCTCGGCGTTGAGCGCGGTGAACTGTTGCTGGTCGTCCGGCACGTCGTCGTCGGCATAGATCGCTTCGACCGGACACTCCGCCACGCACAGTGTGCAGTCGATGCACTCGTCGGGATCGATCACCAGCATGTTCGGGCCTTCGCGAAAGGCGTCGACCGGACACACATCGACACAGTCGGTGTATTTGCACTTGATGCAGCTTTCGGTTACGACATAGGCCATTGCGACTTACCTCGTTACGTTGATTGGCATGCGCAAAGGATAGGGCGGTCGCCGCGATGGCGATATGATCAATATCATGTCGTACGCGTAAATCGGGTGCCTGGATCGTCGCTCGCCGGCGCGGCCGACGACCCGGCGTCAGGGATTGCCGACTTCCTCGAAATCGCTCTTCGGCGCGCCGCACTCCGGACACAGCCAGCCATCCGGCAAATTTTCCCAGCGCGTGCCGGGTGCGACATCGGCGGTCGGATCGCCGTTTTCCTCGTCATAGACGTAACCGCATATCAGGCACATGAACCTGCGGTATCCGGCAGCGGTGACCGGATCGGTGGCGGAGACTTGCATGGTGCGGAACTCTATGTGAACGGACTCTGTGTTCGCCTTTGCATCGGCGCCCGCGGACGGGCGCCGCGCGCTTCTCTTCGATGGATGCTGGTCCCGATACGCTGCTTACCGCGCCGACTGGTGTGGCGAATGTGATCGCTGCGGCGCTGTCGCGCGGCGCGGCCGCCGCCCGGTCTGCACGCCGTAAACCCGCAGGTGCGAGATTTCGGCAAAATAAAGAATGACGCCGATTGCGACCATGGCCGGGCCCAGCTTCAACAATGTCGTCAGCGCTGCCGCGGGCAAATAGGGATTTACGGCCGCTGCAACCATCGTCAACGCCGTTCCGGCGACGCACAGGCAAAGCACCGCCTTGCTGACGGCACTGCGTCCGTCGGGCGCGGGCATCCATGCCGGCAGCAGCCGGTAGCCGGCACCGATCAGCGTCAGCACCAGCCAGCCGCCGAGCCCGGCAAACGCAAACAATGCCATGCCGCTGCCGGTCAACGGCGCGAGCCATGCTGCAGGAACGATCACCGCCGGCAGCGTAGAAACCAGCCCCGGAATCAGTGTCAGGGACAGGGATATGAAACCGGCCAGCAGCAAGCCGCCGGGCAACGGCGATGGCCGCAGCTGCAGCAGCGCCGGAGCGACGCCGGCGATCGCCAGCAGCGTGCCGATTGCGACGAGTGCGCCGCCCGTCGGCAGCAGATACGGTGCGAACGGTGCCACGCTTGTCAGCGATGCGGGAATTGCCGCGATGATCGCAATGATCCCTGTCTGCAGCAGTGCCAGTGCAGCGAACGCAAGTCTTCTGTCAGGCAACGGCGCTCCCGATGCCGGAGCCCATTGCAACAGCGCGCCGAAGGTGAGCAGGACCAGGCCGCAGGCGATCACGAGATAAAGTGCAACAAACGGCGCGGCGAACAGCTGTGGCCGCACCGTGCCGGCCAGCCGGCCGATCAACAATGCCTGTGCGGCAACAAAATCGGCCACGGCGCAGCATGCCGCTGCCACGGCCCAGCGTGACAGGCGGTTGCTGCGGAACGCGATGACATTTGACGGTCCTGGCGCGCCGCTCCGGACGAGCATCAACATGAATTCATATTATTCCGTGTCGTCGATCCGGGCCTTGACCGATGTCAAGTAATTTTATGAAGACGCGGACGAATTCCCGCTAAGGTGCCGATGCAAAGGCGATTGACGATAAAAGCGCGCCACACGGTTCCTGCTTCAGCGTTTCAAATAGCTGCTGACAGCCTGTACGTCGCTTTCGCCCAGCTTGTTGACGAGCGAAGCCAGATTGAGTCTGGACAGCAGGTACTGATACCGTGCCGCGTCCAGATTCTGCAATGAAGAGAAATACTGCTGCTGGGCGTTCAATACGTCCAGCGTAGTGCGCTTGCCGACCTTGCGGCCCAGCGTGGTAGCGTCGAGAGATGACTTGGCGGCCACTGCCGCCTGCTGCAGCGCGGTAATCTGATCCACGCCGGCTTTCACATTGAGGAACTGCTGCTTGATCTGCACCACCGTGTTCGCGATCGTCGCCTGCAATTGATATTGCGCCTGTCCGCTTTCGGCTACTGCCTCGCGCAACTTCGAGTTGTAGCTGCCTCCGGCAAACAGCGGCACCGAGAGTTGCAGGCCGACGACGGTCTGCCGGCTGCGATCCGGTGCCACCAGGATCGGCAGCGAACCGCTCTGGCGCATGTCCGAATAACTCGCGACCAGGTTCAGTTGCGGGCGGCCGCGCAGGCGGTATTTGTCGATCTCGTGATTGTTGATGTCGAGCTGGATGCGGGCGCTCTGTACGTTGATGTTGTCCTGTCGTCCCCAGGCCAGCCAGGTATTGACGTCATTCGGCTGCGGAGCGCCGGGCTTGAACGTGTCCGGCACCTGCGCCAGGTTCTGCGGGGGCTCGCCGACAATGCTGGCAAACTGGTTCTGCTGCACGACGAGATTGTTTGCGGCGGATATCTCCTGCGCCTCGATCCCTTCATAGCGCGCTTCGGCATCGCGTACGTCGGTGATGTTGGCCTTGCCGGCCTTGAAGCGCGCCCTGGCACTTGCCAGTTGTTGCGCGGTGGCAGCCTTTTGTTCGCGCGTAAGCTGCAGACTGTCCTGCGCCATGAGTACGCCGAAATACGCCTGCGCCACCTGCAGGATGAGATTGTCGTCGGCCCCCTGTTTCTGGAGCGCGGCGAGTTTCGACTGGTCCTTGAGTTCGGCGGCGCCCGCGCTCACCGAGGCGTTGTAGATCGGCTGCACCAGGGTCACGCTGAAACCGTGCAGCTGGCCGCTGTCGTTGCCCACCAGCGCCGAGGATGGAAATCCTGACGGCAGGTTTGAGAGCGAATTGATGTGCAGGTAGTTGTAGTTGCCGGTGGCGGTGATCTGCGGAAAGTACAGCGCCGTGCCCTGCCTGGCCTTCTCCATGCCGGCCTGATACGCATACTGCGCCGCCTGTGCGGTGGGGTCGAAAGCCTGCGCCTTGTGCACGGCCATGCTGAAGTCCATCGCGTTCGCTGCGGGAACGGACAGCAACAGGCTGCCGGTGAGCCACCACCAGACGGCCGCAAATCGCCGGCGGCGGCGCTCAGCCCGCATGATGCTCTCCGGACCTGGCGGCCCTGAACCATACGGCGTAGGCGGTTGGCAGGAACAATAACGTGAGCAGCGTCGCGACGGTCAGCCCGCCCATGATGGCCCACGCCATCGGCCCCCAGAATACCGAGCGCGTCAGCGGCACCATCGCCAGCACGGCGGCGGCCGCGGTCAGCAGAATCGGCCGGAACCGGTGCACGGTGGATTCGATGATGGCGTCGCGCATGGTCGCGCCTTCGCCCAGCGCATGGTCGATCTGCACCATCAGGATCACCGAGTTGCGGATGATCATGCCGAACAATGCGATGGTGCCGAGCAGCGCCACGAAGCCGAACGGTATGCGGAAAATCAGCATGATGGCAGTCACGCCGATCAGCCCGAGCGGCGCCGTCAACAGCACCAGCGCCATCTTGCGCATGTCCTGCAACTGGATCATCAGCAGGAACAGTACAATGATGATCACCAGCGGCATGACTGCCGAGATCGCCTTCTGCGACTTGTTGCTGGATTCCAGCGAACCGCCGAGCTCGACGCGATATCCGGCCGGCAGCGTCCGCGACAATGCGCTGATCCTTGGCCACAGCGCGGCCTCGACATCGTTGCCCTGCGCGCCGTTCGCCACATCCGCCTGCACCGTAATGGTGGAAATGCGGTTGCGCCGCCAGCGGATGCTGTCGTCGCTCGTCAGTTGCAGGGTCGCGATCTGCGACAACGGCACGAAGTGGCCGCCCTGGGTGTAAATCTTCAGATCCTTGAGATTGTTGAGATCGGTCCGCTCCGCGGCCGTGAGCCTGGCATAGACGTCGATGCTGTCGGTGTTTTCCAGATACTGCGTGATGTCGTAGCCGCTCAGCGAAGCCTGAAGTGCCTGCGATACGCTGCGCGAGCTCACGCCAAGCTTGCGCGCCTTGTCCTGGTCGATATTCACCTTCAGTATCTTGACGCGCTCGCCCCAGTCCATGTTGACGCCGCGCGTGTCCGGATCGGCGCGCACCATCGCCATCACTTTGTTTGCGATGCTTCTCAACTGCGTCTCATCGTTGCCGCTGATGCGGAATTGCACCGGATAGCCCACGGGCGGGCCGTTTTCCAGACGCGTCACGCGGCCGCGAACGGCCGGAAACCCTGTGTTGAACAGGTGCTGAATCGTGTCCAATACCGTTTCGCGTTGCCGGTAGCCTTTGGTCATGACCACCAGCTCCGCCAGATTGCTCTGGGTCTGCACATTCAGCGGCAGATAAAAGCGCGGACTGCCGCCGCCGACATAACTGGTGACCGAAACAATGTCGGGGTTGTGCTGCAGCGCCTTTCGCATGGTCACCGCCTGGCGCTGGATTTCATCAAAGGTGGCCGCCTGGGGCATCCACATGTCCACAATCAACTCCGGACGATCGGAGGACGGGAAGAATTGCTGCGGAATGGATCGAAACAGTACGACTGCAGCTGCGAACAGTCCCACCGTGACCAGTATCACCAGCGCGCGATGGTCCAGACACCAGCCGACCCGCCGGCGAAACCAGCGATAGAACGGCCGCTGGTAGACGTCGGTTTCTTCGCCCGGCCTGGGTTTGAAATCCGGCAGCAGTTTGTAGCCGATGTAGGGCGTGACGAGAACCGCCACGAACCACGAAACGATCAGCGAAATGCCGACCACCTCGAACAATGAGCGGGTGTATTCGGCGGAGCCGGATTTCGAGATCGCGACCGGCAGGAAGCCGGCAACGGTGATCAGCGTGCCGGTCAGCATCGGAAACGCGGTGGCGGTGTAGGCGAAGGTCGCCGCCCGCACGTGATCCCAGCCTTCTTCGAGTTTCAGTACCATCATCTCCACCGAAATGATGGCGTCATCCACCAGCAGGCCCAGCGCGATGATCAGTGCACCGAGCGAAATGCGCTGCAGATCGATGCCCAGCAGATACATCGTCAGGAACGTCACCGCCAGCACGAACGGGATGCACAGTGCGACCACGAATCCGGTGCGTATGCCGAGCGACAGGAAGCACACCAGCAGCACGATCCCCACCGCCTCGTACAGGCTCTCCGAGAACTCGCCTACTGCCGATTTCACCACCTGCGGCTGATCCGATACCGTGTTAAGCGTCACGCCGACCAGAAACCCGCTCTGCAATCGCAGCGCCGCGTCGTGCAGCTGCCGGCCCAGGCGCAGCACGTCGCCGCCGCTGCGCATGCTGATCGCAAGCCCGATCGCCGGCCGGCCGTTGTAGAACATCTTGAGTGTCGGCGGATCGACGTAACCGCGTTTCACCGCGGCCACATTGCCGAGGCGGAATATATGGCCGTTGGCGCTGATCCCGACATCGCGAATGCTCTGCACCGACTGGAAATCGCCGCTGACCCGCAACTGGATTTCCTCGGCACGAGTCTGGACGACCCCGGCGGGGTCCACGCTGTTGACGGCCTTCAGGGTCTTCACGATCTGGTCCGGGTTCATGCCGAGCGTGGCCAGCTTGGCATTGGAATACTCGATGTAGATGCGCTGATCCTGGGTGCCGACGAGGTTGACTTGCGCCACGTCGGCGACTCGTAAAAACGCGTTGCGTGCGGTCTCGGCAAAATCCTTCATCTGCGCATAGCTGAATCCGTCAGCGGTGAGCGCATAAATATTGCCGAAGGTGGTGCCGAATTCGTCGTTGAAGAAGGGGCCCTGCACGCCGCGCGGCAGGGAATAATGAATGTCGCCGATTTTCTTGCGAATCTGGTACCACACCTCGGGGATCGCGGCGGGCGGCGTGTCATCGCGCAACGTGATCATCAGCTGAGTCTGGCCGGCCTGGACATAGCTTTTTATGAAGTCGATCTCGGCAACGCTCTGCAGTTTCTTCTCGAGCTTGTCAGTGACCTGCTCTTGCATCTGGTCGATGGTGGCGCCTGGCCAGTAGGCCTGGACGACCATGCTGCGCACGGTGAATCCCGGATCTTCCTCCTGGCCGAGATGCAGATAGGCGTACACACCGGCAATCACCAGTATGATGATTGAAAAGAGTATGAACGGCTGGTGTCTGAGTGCCCATGCGGACAGATTCGTGTTTGGCATCGATCACGAACCCTGCGGATCGTAGGTTCCGGTCAAACGGACTTTCTGGCCTGCGTGCAGCAGATTTACCCCCGCGGTCACCACAATCTCGCCATCCTTCAGACCCTCGCTGACCAGCGCATGGTTGCCCTGGATCGTGAGCAATTTGACCGGACGCATGGATACCGTCGAGGTCTGCGGATCGACCAGCCACACGCAGGCACCGCTCGGTTGTTCGGCAATCGCGGTCAGCGGCAGCGTGAATGCCGATCCTTGCCGGATTTCCGGCAGATGCACGTACGCCGTCATGCCGAGCAGCATCGCGGCATCCGGGTCCAGTACGGTTACGTGCGCGTCATAGGTGCTGGTGCCGGGATCGGTGTCCGGGTTTATCTGCCGCAGACGGGCGCGGTATTTTTTTGCCGGATCGGCCCACAATGTCACGTACAGGCCCTTCGCATTGCGCAATTGCCCGACGCGGGATTCGGGAACATTGATCACCACTTCGCGGTCGCCGTCGCGGGCAATCGTGATTGCCGTCTTGCCGCTGCTTACCACCTGTCCGACATCGACGTCAATGGCGGTCACGATGCCCGTTACCGCGGCGCGCAGCGTGCCGTAGTCGGCCTGATTGACGGCCTGGTCATACTGGGCTTGCGCCATCTGCAGCTGCGCCGTGGCGGAGTCGAGGTTGACCTTGTCGCGATCGTATTCGGCCTGGCTGATGAAATCCTGCTTCAGCAGCTGCGCGTCGCGGCCCAGATCGACTTTCGCCTGCGCCGCCTGGCTGCGTGCCGCATTCAACTGCGCCTTCGCCGCCTGCCGGTTCAAATCGAGATTCGCCGGATCCAGCTGCAGCAGCGGCTGGTTGGCAGTTACATGCTGGCCGATTTCCACCAGGCGCTTGAGCACCGTTCCGGTGACACGAAACCCCTGATTGCTTTCGTTGCGGGCGGCAATGGCTCCGGAATAGGTCGCGCCTATCGCCGTCGGTGCACGTCCCACGGTCATGGTCTGGACCGGACGGACGGCCTCGGACGTCGCCGGCTTCTGCCCGCAACCGGTCAGGATGGTCGCGGCTACCAGTAACGTAACGGCTGCGCGGCGCATGCACTCCCCTTCTCCGCGAAAGACACCACAGTCCGCCCGGTCTGATTCGAACGCCCGGTTACCGGGTCGTGTGGTGTCGGGGTATAACAGGACTTACCGGGTGTATCCGTTCGCCTTGTCGAGCTTTGCCACAAACCGCGCCACCCAGAAGTCGATGAGCTGGTGCAATTGCGCGGGCGCCGGCGCTTCGCCGCGGGTCACGGTTTTGGTGCTTTCGCGGCTGTCCACCGTTTCACCCAGCACCGCACCGGTCTGAGAATCGAGCGCCTCGCTCTCTATCGATACTCGCAACACATAGGGATTCATGCCGACCGCCATGCGGGCAACCTTGAACATCGCACTGACCGGCACGAAGTCTCTGGGCTTGAGCGGCGGCCTCACCTCCACCGCGCCTACCACCGCGGCCCGGATACGGGCCACCCCCGGGCCGGGCGTGGCGACCACCTGATAATGCCTGCTCAATGCGGCCGTCATGCTGGCACGATAGTAGTCGCTGATCTCGGCCAGGCGCGCGGGATCGAGCGGCTGATATTGCCCGCCGGTATTCACCCGGATCTCGGGCGTTTCGACAATGAATTTCCGGTAGTGCGCGGGATTGATGCCGGGCGCAATATAGTGCAGGTAGCTCGGGTCATCAGGGTCGGCGCGAAGCAGGCTGTAGTTCGCCAGAAACCCGGAATAGTTCTCCGGACCGGCCGTGCGCGACGGCTTGACCTGGGTCTGGGCGCACGCCGTACACAGTGCCGCAACTATTCCCGCGAGCAGGAACGATCGAAAATATCTTGTTGCCACGCGCCGGCAAGCCTCAAGTGCAGACAGACGCGGTTTTGCTGCCATCGTTGTAGTGTTCATGGCCCCTCCTCGCGCGTATCATACGCCACGAAAAGCCGTGCGATATATATTTTTTACTGCGACTTTTTTGCCGGCAGCATAATCGCCGGTGTATGTTGAATGAATAAGCGCAATCTGCGCCCGGGAGGCAAACCGCGGCCTCCGCAATGCCTTCCGCGGCCCGCAGCGAAACCTGTCAGGAGGGTCCATGAATCATACGTCCAGCAGGACCGAGCGGACGCTTGCCGCGTCGGCGCTATTCGGCTTTTCCCTCGTCGCAATGCTGTTCAGCAATACCGTGTTCGCGCAAATCGGTGATGGCAGAATGGGGCAGAAATTGCTCCAGCAAAAACTGGCGGCGATCAAGGCGTCCGCGGCCGAGAACCAGCACCAGCTGCATCAGTACACCTGGACGGAAACCTCGCACATCACCGTCAACGGACGTGCGCTGCCGCCGCGGGAATCCGCCTGTTCCTACGGAGCGGACGGCAAGGTGCACAAGATTCCGGTGGGGGGCGCTGCGAGTACGGAGTCTGGCAACGGCCGCCGCGGCCGATTCGGACTCAAACAGCGGATCATCGAGAAGAAGACCGCCGACATGAAGGCTTACATGCACCAGGTAACCCGCATTCTCGCGCTTTATGTGCCGCCCGATCCGCACAGGATGCAGCAGGCATTCAAGGCAAGGAAAGTATCGTTCGATCGTGCCGGCGGCATGGCCGACCTGGTGTTCAGGAATTACGCGCTGGCCGGCGACTCGATGACGATTGGCTTCGATGCTGCCGCCAGAAAAATCCGTTCACTGGACGTGAATTCCCATCTCGATTCAGAGGACGACGCCGTGACGCTGAGAGTTGAATTCGCAAGCCTTGCGGATGGAACGAACCACCCTTCACGTACGACGCTCGACGCACCGGCCAAGGGCGTCCATGTCGTGAGTACCAATACGAATTACCGAAAGATCGGCCAATAAGGTTCGCGGAAAATCGAAGGCCGCGTCAATTTCGCGGCCGGCCCGGGCGCGATTTTCCGAGCGAACGGGACCGCAGCAGCGGAAGCCGACCCGGACGCGCTGTGTGCAAGGAGGACGCTATGCTTCGACAACAATACCGTCGTACCACAAGTGGGGCCTGCGTTTGGGCCGCGCTCTCGATCTTTTGCCTGCTTCCGGTAACGGTATCGGCCGCCACGCCGGACGATTCGCATCTGCTCCACCGGTTGAGCGGTTCATTCGAAGCGCTGGCCAGTCGGCTGTCACCGGCGGTGGTGGAGATCCAGGTCAGTGGATATGCTCCAGAAAGCAAACGTCCGGGCGCACCCATAGGCCGCGCCAGCAGCCAGGGTTCCGGCGTCATCGTCGATGCCGATGGTTACATCATTACGAATTACCACGTGATCGCCGGCGAACAACGGGTCAAGGTCGTCCTCACCCCGCCGGTGAAGAAGGAACCGCAGGCGCTGGCGGCACTGCGGCTCGGTTCGCGTATCCTCCGTGCGACCGTGGTCGGCTTCAGCAAACAGGCCGATCTCGCCGTGCTCAAGGTCGATGCAACCGGGTTGCCGACCATTCCGTTCGCCCAGTACCGCCGACTTCGCCAGGGCCAGGTGGTACTTGCCATCGGTAGTCCGGAAGGCCTGCAGAACAGCGTTTCGCTGGGACTGGTCAGTGCCGTGCTGCGGCAGGACAGTCCCGGAAGCCCGATGGTCTACATCCAGACTGATGCCGCCATCAATCCCGGCAACAGCGGCGGCGCGCTGGTCGACGTCGATGGCAACCTCGTCGGCATCAACAGCTCCATCCTCACCCAATCCGGCGGCAACGAAGGCATAGGCTTTGCCATTCCGAGCGGTATCGTCCAGTTCGTCTACCGCCAGATCCGGCAATACGGCTATGTGCGCAACGGCGACATCGGCGCCGACGTCCAGGCCATCACCCCCACGCTGGCGTCCGCCCTCGCGCTGCCGGAAGGTTCGGTGAGGGGCGTCATCGTGTCCGACGTCATTCCCGGCGGCCCTGCCGACGGCGCCGGCTTGCGGATTCACGACCGCATCCAGTCCATTGACGGCGCGCCTGTCGACAGCGTTCCGGTCTTCACGATGAACATTTATCTGCGAAAGAACGGCGATCACGTCCGCCTCGGCGTCGTACGCGGCGACCGGAAACTGACCCTTGTCGTCCCGGTAGTGAACGTCAAGCCGGGGCCGGACAGCATCGCCGACCTTGCCGACCCGGGCACGGGTCTGCTGCCCCAGTTCGGAATCGTGGGCGTCAACCTGACTCCGGATATCGCCTACCTCCTGCCGCCCGCGCGTATCGAGTCGGGAGTCGTCGTGGCGGCAACCACGGCAAGCTATCGTGCCGAAGACATCGGTCTGCGCCAGGGCGACATCATCCATGCGCTGAACACCCGCCCGGTAAAAAGCATGACCGGTCTGCGATCGGCATTGAAGCCGCTCAAACCCGGAGACTCCGCGGCCCTGCAGGTCGAGCGCGACGGAAGGTTGCGTTTTCTGCCTTTTGAAATCGAATAGTCCGGCTACCGCGTCCAGCGCATCGCACTCCAATATTTGCTAATATCGACAGATACTTGTCCGGGATCGCTGCCGTCATGCGTCAAACTCGTGGTGTTGCGCCTGCGAATGATTCGAGCGCGTCCGCATCGTCCGATGGACGCGGGCAAACCCGCGCCGAGCAGGCTTATCAGCATATCGTCAATGCGATCAGGGTCGGATCGCTGACGCCCGGCACGCGCATACGCGAGGCCGAGCTGTCGGAACGCATCGGCCTCAGCCGCACGCCGGTTCGCGAAGCGTTGAGCCGCCTGCTGGCCGAAGGCCTGGTCGCGAATGACCCGGCGCGCGGCATGGTGATCACCGAGCTCGATCACGGCATGATGAGCGAGCTGTACGAAATGCGCT
>JBDZVW010000381.1:0-2911 GCA_040255885.1 Betaproteobacteria bacterium | reverse complement strand
TCTTCACGCTGTCCGATTCGAAACTGCCGTCGTACATCCTGCCGATCTGGCCGGCTCTGGCGCTGATCATCGGCTGGCGGCTGAGCCACATTTCCGGCCGCGCGCTGTCCTGGCACGCCGCGGTTTTTGTCGTGATCGGCATCGCGCTGATGGCTGCGGCACCGCTGGCGCCGCGCTTTGCCAGCACTCACGTGCCGCGCGCACTGTTCGTCGACTATGTGCCGTGGCTGCTGGCCGCCGGCGCCGTGCTGGCCGCCGGCGGCGCGATCGCCTGCACCCTGAGCCGCCGCCGGCAGCTCGCTGCCGCGGTAACGGTGTTTGCGTTCTCCGGGTTGCTCTTCACGCAACTGCTGCTGACCGGCCACAACAGCTTCGCACCCACCAGTTCGACCTACGCGATTGCACAGAAAATCAAGCCCTACCTGCGCCCCGGCACGCCGTTCTACAGTGTCGGCACCTATTACCAGACGCTCGACTTCTATCTCAAGCGCACGGTCACGGTGGTGGCGTTCCGCGACGAGCTGTCATTCGGACTCGACCAGGAACCGCAGCTCGGCATCCCCGACTATGCTACATTTGAGCGCCTGTGGCGCAAAACGCCTTACGCGCTGGCGATCATGACGCCGGAAACCTACGGCAAAATGGAGCAGGCACACCTGCCGATGCAGGTCATCGCGCGCGATACGCGCCGCGTGGTGGTGCGCACGCCGCCGTCCGCGGGAAAAGAGGGGGATGCCACACAATGATGGAAGCACGATGAACCTGTTCAGTTTCGGACTGGTGCTGACCGGCGTGCTGCTGAATGCCGTGGCACAGCTGCTGCTGAAAGCCGGCACCAACGTGCTGGGCGTGATCCGCTTCGACGCCGGCAACATCGCCACGCTGGGATTCCGGATCGCGAGCGAGCCGCACATCATCGGCGGACTGTGCTGCTACGTCGTCAGCGTCGTGGTATGGATCATGGCGCTGTCGCGGGTACAGGTCAGCATCGCCTATCCGATGCTGTCGATCGGCTATGTCGTCAACGCGATTGCGGCCTGGTACCTGTTCGGCGAAGCCGTCACCCTCACCCGGCTGGCCGGCATCGGCATCATCATTGTGGGCGTGTTCATTGTTGCGCGGAGTTGACGAGCGTAAAGGATGAACTCAAGGTCAACAACTCGTTTGTCCCCTCCTTATAGAGGAGGGGCGCCCGCGAAGGCGGGCGGGGTGGTGGGCGGTGCTGGGCGAAGCCGTGTGACCACCCCTTCCGCTACGCTCCCTCCCCTCCTCATTCGAGGAGGGGAAAACGTAACGATTTCGCCTGCACATCGTGTTCACTGACGCCCCGGCCATGAGCTTTCTTCCGTTTGCACAACCGACTATCGACGAGGACATGGTATCCGCCGTCGCCGACGTGCTGCGTTCGCGCTGGATTGCAAGCGGCCCGAACGTGCTGGAATTCGAACGCACGCTGAGCGATTATTTCGGCGGCCGCCCGACGTGTGTCGTGACGTCGGCGACCGCCGCAATCGAGCTGGCGCTGCAGATCGCCGGCGTAGCGCCGGGTGATGAAGCGATCACGTCGGCGCAGAGCTTTTTCACGGTGCCGAACATGATCCTGCGCGCCGGTGCGCGGCCGGTGTTCGTCGATTGCGATCTGGTCACGCGCAACATCGATCTGGCGCAGGTCGAGCGGGCGATCACGCCGCGAACGAAGGCGATCATCCCCACTCATTTCCCCGGTTCGCTGGTCGACATGGACGCGCTCTACGCGCTGGCGCGCCGCCATGATCTCCGCGTCATCGAAGACGCCGCACTGGTGATGGGCTCGCGCTGGAACGGCCGTCCGGTCGGCAGCTTCGGCGATCTCGCGACGTTCAGCTTCCATCCGAACAAGAACATGACGACGATCGAGGGCGGCGCGCTGGTTGTCAACGACGAACGCGAAGCGAAACTTGTCGAAAAGCTGCGCTTTCACGGCATCGTGCGCACTGCCGACGGCACACGCGACGTCGAATGCGCCGGCGGCAAGTTCAACCTGTCCGACGTCAGCGCCCGCCTTGGCCTGGCGCAGTTCGCGTGCCTTGACGACTTCCTGGCGCGGCGGCGTCTGCTGGTCGATCATTATTTCGCGCACTTCGACAGCGATCCACCGTGCGTGCTGCCGCCGCGGCCGGCGCAACCCGACGACGGCCAGTCGTGGAACATGTTTTGCGTGCTGCTGCCGCTCGACCGGCTGCGGATCACGCGTGCGCAATTCATCGAAGCGATGCGCGCGCGTGACGTCGGCATCGGCATTTCGTACGAAGCGCTGCATCTGACGTCGCTGTGCCGCGCGCTCGAGCACCACGACGGCGAATTTCCGAATGCCGAACGCATCGCACGCGAGACGGTGACGCTGCCGCTGTTTCCGGCGATGACGGCAGCCGACGTCGAGCGCGTGTGCGACGCGGCGCGCGAAATACTGGACGACGCCCGCCAATGAGCCTGCCCGACTTCTCCGTCATCATTCCGGTCTACAACGAGGAAGAAAGCCTGCCGGCGCTGTTCGAACGGCTCTACCCTGCGCTCGACCAGCTGCAGCTGCCGTATGAGGTGCTGTTCGTCAACGACGGCAGTCACGACCATTCCGCGGCATTGCTGCGCGAACAGTTCGCGCAGCGTCCCGATGCGACGCGCGTGATCCTGCTGCACGGCAACTACGGCCAGCACATGGCGATCATGGCCGGCTTCGAACACTGCCGCGGGCGGCGCGTGATCACGCTCGATGCCGATCTGCAGAATCCGCCGGAAGAGATCGGTCGCCTGCTGGAAGCGATGGATGCCGGCCACGACTACGTCGGTACGATACGGCATCAGCGCAAGGACAGCGCATTCCGGCGCCACGCGTCGCGCGCGATGAACTGGGTGCGCGAGCGCATCACGCATA
>JBDZVW010000380.1:0-2918 GCA_040255885.1 Betaproteobacteria bacterium | reverse complement strand
CCAGCACGTGATTCGATCCCAGGCGCTGCAGCACGCGCACGTCGATGCCGACCAGATCCGGATGGAACACGCCGAGCAATTGATTGGGTGTGCCGGCCGGATTGGTGAGCGGCCCCAGGATGTTGAAGATCGTGCGCACGCCGAGTTCCTTGCGCACCGGCGCCGCGTGCTTCATCGCGCTGTGATGATTCGGTGCGAACATGAAGCCGATACCGGTCGCTTCAATGCCGGCCGCGATCCGTTCCGGCGGCAGATGAATGTCGGCGCCCAGCGCTTCCAGCACGTCGGCGCTGCCCGAGCTGCTGGACACCGAGCGGCCGCCGTGCTTCGCGACACGTGCGCCGGCGGCCGCCGCGACGAACGATGCGGCGGTCGAGATGTTGAATGTGTGCGAGCCGTCGCCGCCGGTGCCGACGATATCGACCAGGTGGCGGGTGTCCTTCACGTCGACCATCGTCGCGAACTCGCGCATCACCTGCGCGGCGGCGGCGATCTCGCCGATGGTTTCCTTCTTCACGCGCAGCCCGATCGTGATCGCGGCAATCAGCGTCGGCGACAGCTCGCCGCGCATGATCTGGCGCATCAGCTCCAGCATTTCATTGTGAAAGATCTCGCGGTGCTCGATCACCCGCGCCAGCGCCTCCTGCGGCGTCATGATTTTCTCTCCTGCAGAAAATTCTTCAGCATGCGGTGGCCGTGCTCGGTCAGGATCGATTCCGGATGAAACTGCACGCCCTCCACCGCCAGCGTGCGATGGCGTACGCCCATGATCTCGCCGTCCTCGGATTCGGCCGTCACTTCCAGGCATTCTGGCAGGCCCGCGCGCGCGATCGCCAGCGAATGATAGCGCGTCGCGGTGAACGGGTTCGGCAGGCCGCTGAACACGCCGGTACCGGTATGTTTCACTGCCGAGGTTTTGCCATGCATCACCTGCGCAGCATGGACGACCTGCCCGCCGAACGCCTGACCGATGCTCTGATGGCCGAGGCATACGCCGAGAATCGGGATTTCGCCGGCGAAACGCTTGATCAGCGGCACCGACACACCGGCCTCGTTAGGCGTGCACGGCCCGGGCGAGACCACGATATACGCCGGCTTGAGCGCCGCGATTTCATCCGGCGTGATCTCGTCGTTGCGCGCAACCTTCACGGCCTCACCGAGCTCACCGAAATATTGCACCAGGTTGTAGGTGAAGGAATCGTAGTTGTCGATCATCAGCAGCATGGCTAATACCTTTTTACCACGGAGACACGAAGTAAAAACTCAAAAGCGAAAAGCGATAACCGCAAAGGCGCCAAGGCGCAAAGAAAAGTCGCAAAGAACTTCTCTGTTTATGGTTTCCTTTGCGTACCCTTTGCGCCTTCGCGCCTTTGCGGTTCGGATTTTTTGAACCAGCGTACATGCGCGAACTCATTCCACCCGGCTATCCAGCCCACGCTCGGCGATCTCGGCCGCCCGCAACACCGCGCGCGCCTTGTTGCGCGTTTCCTGCCATTCGTTTTCGGGCACCGAATCGGCGACGATGCCGGCCGCCGACTGCACGTAGAGCGTGCCGTCCTTCACGATCGCGGTGCGGATCGCGATCGCCAGATCCATGTCGCCGTGAAAGCCGAGATAGCCGACCGCGCCGCCGTAGATGCCGCGCTTCGTGGCCTCCAGCTCGTCGATGATTTCCATCGCCCGCACTTTTGGCGCGCCGGTCAGCGTGCCGGCCGGAAACGTCGCGCGCAGCACGTCGAGATTCGACATGCCCGGTCTGAGCTGCGCCTCGACATTGGACACGATATGCATGACATGCGAATAACGCTCGATCACCATCTGGTCGGTGACCTTGACGCTGCCGGTTTCCGCGATGCGGCCGACGTCGTTGCGCGCGAGATCAATCAGCATCACGTGTTCCGCGCGTTCCTTGGGGTCGGCCAGCAGCTCGGCGGCGAGCGCCTGGTCTTCTTCCGGTGTCGTGCCGCGCCGGCGCGTGCCGGCAAGCGGGCGAATCGTCACCTTGGTGCCGGTCGCAACGGCTTCCTGGCGCACCAGGATTTCGGGCGACGCGCCCACCACGTGAAAGCCGTCGAAATTGAAAAAATACATGTAGGGCGACGGATTGACCGAGCGCAGTGCGCGGTACAGTGCCAGCGGCGACGCGCGAAGCGGCTGCGCGACGCGGTTGCCAATCTGCACCTGCATCATGTCGCCGTCGTAGATGTAGCGCTTCGCGCGCTCGACCAGCCCGCAATAGGCGTCCTCTTCGACTTCCGATCGCGAATCGGCCGGTGCGGCGGGTGTCTCATGCGGAATCTCGACCGGCTTGCGCAGCTCCGCCAGCAATTCCTTCAGCCGCTGGCGGGCGCCACGGTAGGCACCCGGTTCATTCGGATCGGCATAGACCACCAGAAACAGCTTGCCCGCGAGATTGTCGACCACCGCCAGCTGGTCCGATTCGAGCAGCATGATGTCGGGCGTGCCGAGCGGATCCGGCTTCACAAAACCGGCGGCCAGTCGCCGTTCGATATAGCGCACCGTGTCGTAGCCGAAATAGCCGACCAGTCCGCCGCAGAAACGCGGCAACTCGGACACCGGGGCTGCCCGATAACGTGCGTAACAGGCGTTGACGAAATCGAGCGGATCGGCGACTTCGGCATCGTGCACCGTGCTGTCGCCGCGGTATTCAATGCAACGGTTCGCGAACACCTCGATGCGGTTGCGCGCCGGAAGTCCGATGAACGAATAGCGGCCGAAGCGTTCACCGCCGACCACAGATTCGAGCAGGTAGGTGTAGGGCCGGTTGGCCAGCTTCAGGTAAACGGAAAGCGGCGTATCGAGATCGGCGAAGGTCTCGAGTACCAGCGGGATGCGGTTATAGCCGGCCGCCGCAAGCCGGTTGAATTCGGCTTCAGTCATGAATCACTCCAGAAAAA
>JBDZVW010000379.1:0-2927 GCA_040255885.1 Betaproteobacteria bacterium | reverse complement strand
TCATCCTCGATCGTCGGCACCAGTCCGTTCGGATTGAGCCGGCGGTACTCCGGCGTATCGACCACGCCGAACGCCATGCCGGCATCGACGCGCTCATAGGGCACGTTCAGTTCGTCGAGACACCACAGCACCTTCTGGACGTTGATCGAATTTTTGCGGCCCCAGACTTTCAGCATGCGATTTCCTCGTGGTTATTATTGTGCTGAGTGTAGCGTGCCGGCGAAGGCCAGGCAATGATTGTCAGGTTGGGTTGAACCGCCAAGGACGCCAGGAAAACTTCAAAAACTCAACCGCAAAGGCGCAGAGGCGCAAAGGGACGCAAAGGAAAACCAAATCAGAAGTTCTTTGCGGCTTTTCTTTGCGCCTTCGCGCCTTTGCGGTTAATGCTTTTCTCTGCGTTTCCTCTGCGTCTCTGCGCCTCTGCGGTTATCGCTTTCGTGCTTGCTGTTCCCTGGCGCTCTTGGCGCCTTGGCGGTTAGTCTTCCTTTTCCGCCGTGGCGGTTCCGGCACTTACGCGCTTGTTGAAGTCCTTGAAAAACTTGTCCGCAAGTTTCTTTGCGACGCCGTCGATCAGGCGCGATCCGACCTGCGCAATCTTGCCGCCGACGATGGCCTTCACGGTATAAGTCAGAAGCGTGCCGGCGTCAGCCGGATCGAGGCGTACCTGCGCGGCTCCGTTGCCGAAGCCCGAAACGCCGCCCTGTCCTTCGAATGCGAGCGAGTACGCGTGTGGTGGGTCAAGGTCGGAGAGCAGCAGCTTGCCGTTGAACTTTGCATTGACGGGACCGATCTTCAACTTCATCCGGATGCGGTATTCAGTATCGGACTGTTTGTCCATCGCGTCGCAGCCGGGAATGCAGGCCTTGAGGATTTCAGGATCGTTCAGTGCGCGCCAGGTTTCCTGTTGCGGCAGCGCGATCAATTGTTCGCCTTTCATTTCCATCGCGTTTCTCCCGTTGTGGACGCGCGACCGCCGGACTGCGGTGGACCGTCGCCGAGTATCTCCGCCAGTTGCGCGAAGCTGTCCAGATTGTGTGCCGACAGAAAACGGTCCACGTGCGGCAGCATTGCGCGGATGCCGGCAGCTTTGGCCTCGAAGCCGGCGTAGCGCAGCAGCGGATTGAGCCAGATCAGCGTGCGACAGGACTTGTGAAGCCGCTCCATCTGTTGCGCGAGTCCCATCGCGTCGTCACGGTCGAGACCGTCGGAGAACAGCAGCACGATTGCATTTTGCGCCAGCAGCCGGCGTGACCAGTTGCGGTTGAATGTTTCGATGCAGGCGCCGATACGGGTGCCGCCGGACCAGTCTGTGGCGTCGCGTCCGGCGCCTGTCAGCGCATCATCGACATCGCGCTGCCGCAGTTGCCGGGTGATCGGCGTCAGCTGTGTACCGAAAGTGAGCGTGTACACCTGGTGCAGCTGCGCGGTCAGCGCGTGCAGGAAGTGCAGGAACAGCCGCGAATAGCGGCTCATCGAACCCGAGATGTCGACCAGCGCGACCACTGGCGGCGGCCGCCGTACACGGCAGCGGCGCTTGAGCACGATCGCGGCGGCACCGCCACGCAAACTGGCGTGCATCGATGCGCGCAAGTCGATGTTCGCGCCGTGCGTATTGGGCGTGAAGCGGCGCGTCATGACATCGGCCACCGGCAGCCGGAAGCGCGCGATCGCGGCTTTGGCTTGTGCCAGTTCGTCACTCGACATGCTCTCGAAGTCGCGTTGCCGCAACTGCTCGCGCGCGGAAAATGTGAGTGCCGCATCGAATTCCATCATGGGTTCGTTCTCGCCGCGCGATACCGCATGCGCCTGCGGCGCCAGCGCTTCGGCAACGCGACGCGCGAGCTGCGGTGAGGGCTGCGAGGTACGGCCGTAGGCGCGCGGCAGCAGCAACTGCATCACGCGTTCGAGCAGCGCCGGATCGCGCCAGAACGCGTGAAATGCCTGATCGAACAACGGCTGCTGCTGGTGACGGTCGACGAACACCGTTGCCAGTGTCCAATAGAAGTCGTCACGCCGCCTGATGCCGGCAAGCTGCAACGCGGTGAGCGCATCGATGATTTTGCCCGAGCCGATCGGCAGTCCGGCGGTGCGCAGCACGCGTGCGAAATGTGCGACGTTGTCGGCGAGCCGGCCGCCGTCGGCCGCTGCGATGGTGACGGAGGAACCTGCGTCACGCATATTCACCCCCGCGATAGGGCAACTGCGGATGCGGTGCAGGAAGTGGGGTCGGATACCATGCTTCGAGTCAACGCTTCAGGCATTCGGATCGGCACCGCGAATCCGGTGGGTCGTACCGCTCATGCTGCCGCGAGCTGCGCTCTGACCTCATCGAGAATGCGGGCCGCTTCACCGCCCTGGATCTTCGCAATGTCATCCTGATATTTGAGCAGCACGCCGAGTGTGTTGTTGATGGTTTCCGGATCGAGTGCCAGGCAATCGAGCGCAGTCAGCGCGCGCGACCAGTCGATGGTCTCGGCCACGCCGGGCAGCTTGAACAGGTCGATGCTGCGCAACCGCTGCACGAACGCCACGATTTCTTGCGACAGCCGCTCCGGCGCCTGCGGCGCCTTGCGCCGCAGGATCTCGAACTCCCGCTGTGCGTCCGGATAATCCACCCAGTGGTAGAGACAGCGGCGTTTGATCGCATCGTGGATTTCACGCGTGCGGTTGGAGGTGATCACGACCAACGGCGGCTGTTTCGCCTTGATGGTGCCGATTTCCGGAATGGTGACCTGGAAATCCGACAGCACTTCGAGCAGATAGGCTTCGAACGGTTCGTCGGTGCGGTCCAGCTCGTCGATCAGCAGCACCGGCGCGTCGCGTTCGCCGCCGTCCAGCGCCTGCAGCAGCGGGCGGCGGATCAGGAATTGTTCGGAAAAAACGTCAGCCGCCAGCGTATCGCGCGTGGTTTTGCCGGCGGCTTCGGC